>NZVJ01000107.1 GCA_002701455.1 Rhodospirillaceae bacterium | reverse complement strand
ACTGCCGGCAGAAACCTTATGAAAACCTATATTGTCTGCCGCATATATTGTTTTTTGTTGAGACTCCACCTGCCCAAGAACACTGTCTATAAGAGGTTTTCCATTTTCTTGGGAGCTGTGGAATAGCGCCAGTTTTCCATCACCGTGTCTCCAAAGCCTAAGTACCCTAGACATTCGTGCTATAAATGCCTGTAATTCCTCGTTTGTTTCTAATCCATTAGCTCTTGAAATATTCCTGATATCAATTAAAGCCATGATAAATTCGACATGAATTGACGGAGATCTTGAAATATGACCTCCATCCGGAAGAACTTGTAGTTCTAATTCTTTATGGAGTAATCTCCTCAATAAATTACCCCGTGTCTCGTCAAAGTTCAAAGCGGTGCAGCCAATTAAGAGACCTTTGAGGGTGCGAATACGTCTGATACCAACTTCATTTGATTTAATATCGTTAAGACCATGCATAATCTGTTTAGTTATGCTTTGTAAGACGCGCTTCCTAAAGTCATCGCTAGCCGACTCGCAGAAAAAATCAAACATTCCTAACCACGCAGATATTCTCTCACCTAAAATATCTCCACGCCAAACCACTGGATGCCAAACGTTAAAAGCATCTAACCAATCTGAAACAAGTTTTCGGACCCTTTGGCGCGCTACCTCGCCACCTTGAGCTCTAAGATGTCGAAGCCAAGTAAAACCGTGCAAAGCTTCAAAACTGAGTGGGTCCATGGGTTTAATTTCCCATACTGATTGGTCATTTGAAAGTTTCAGGCCCACAATTTTGCCGTTAATAATGTCACGACCCACTTCAATTTCCCCAGGCCAAGAATCAAAAACGGGTATTTTTATCTCGCGCGCTTCGACGCGGTTTAGGCGCCAGGTATAAATTGGATTATTAAAATAAAATTGCCTTAAAGACCGAATCAAAGCAGATAACTTCAAGGATTTAAATTCCTTAATCTTTTAATGCTCTTTGAATACGTTTCATCGCCGGCTTTAAAAATCGAAGTTCCGGCGACTAATATATTGGCGCCCGCATCAATAGCTAATTTGGCGGTTATTGGGTTAATTCCTCCGTCTACGGAGAGATCTATAGAGTGGCCACCATCATCTATTATAGTTCTTATCTTAGAAATTTTGGGCAACTGACTTGATAAAAAAGACTGTCCTCCAAAACCAGGGTTGACGGTCATCACAATGATCAAGTCAATAATATCTATTACATTTTCTAATGCCTCAATAGGGGTTCCAGGATTTAACGCAATTCCCGTTTTTACGCCTGCTTTATGAATTTTCTGCAGAACACTATGAATATGAGGNGTAGCTTCCGGATGTACTGTTATGAAATTTGCCCCAGCTTCCAAATAGGCATCTACGTAATGTTCGGGGTTTTCGATCATTAAATGCACATCAAATGGTAAATTACTAAATCCCCTAATCCCTTTTATAATATCAGCGCCAAAAGATAGATTTGGTACAAAATGTCCATCCATAACGTCTAAATGTATAAGATCCGCTCCCTCTTCGGAAACCANCTGTATTTCTTCACCAAGCTTTGAAAAGTCAGCTGCAAGAACGGAGGGCGATATAAGAATATTCTTTTTCATAAAATATCAACTATCAGTTTGTAAAAATAATCGCAATAGCGCGATTAGAAGAGCAAGAAAATACCTTCATTTTCTGAATAACCTTGCAGCGAAAAAACCGTCTGAGCCTTCGGTTCGATCTAAATGAAACGGCAATAATCTAAGATCTCCATTTTTATTTATCGCGTCCGGCAAATCACCAATTTCATGCGCATCAATGGGGGATCGAGTAAATTCCTTATTCTCCGATAGAAAATGATCGATCTGAGCCTCTCCNTCCTCATATTGCAAAGAACATGTACAATAAACAAGCNTCCCGCCCGGTTTAACCAAGCGTGAAACNGATTTTAAAATCTCTGTCTGCAACAAACGAAGCTTCTNAACNTCAGCGTCTGTCTTTAAAATCAAAATATCGGGATTTCTGCGAATGGTGCCCGTCGCCGAGCATGGGGCATCTACCAAAATGAAATCGAATAATTTACTTGTGCTCCATTTTTTTATGTCTGCTTGAATTAATTCTGCTCTCAACTCCAATCGGTCTAAATTCTGTCTTAAAAGACCCAGTCTTTTAGCAGATATATCGATAGCTGTGGCATTTGCGCCAGCGCTCAAAAGCTGGGCTGTCTTGCCTCCCGGAGCGGCACATACGTCTAGAACATCTGCTCCTTTNAGATCTCCAAATAATTGAACTGGTAGGGTTGCACCCGCATCCTGAACCCACCAGGCTCCCTCATCATATCCAGGAAGGTTTTCAATACGTCCAGAAAACTTACGTCTAATTGATCCAGTTCTTAAAACCTNACCACCCAATTTTTCAGCCCAACTATTANGTTTAGATTTAACAGATATATCTAGNTTTGGTTCTTGTACGCACATTAGGAATATTTTTTCTGCTATTTCAGTTCCATAGGAAGTAGTCCAAGAGTCAATNAACCATTTAGGATAATTCAAGCGGACAGGAGCACTTTTTAAAATTTTTCCACCTTCATCAACTAACCGTCGCAATATAGCGTTTGTTAAACCCTTTAGATGCGGGAGTTTTTTAACCTCTACTAATGTCACTGCACTATCCACAGCGGCGTGGGGTTTACCATCTAAAAACAAAATTTCGGCACTAGCTAGGCGCAAAATATTCTTAAAACCTCGTGCATTTTTTGGCATGCCGGTTTTGAAAAAATATTGTATTACATTATCTAACTGTCCAACCCGCCTGATTACCGTGACGGTAAGAAGTCTGGAGAAACCTTTATCAGATGCCGTTAATGAATCAAAATTTCGNCAAGTAAAAATNGCTTGATCAAGGGTTTGTTTTTTAANNAAAATTAAATTCAGCAGATCCAATGCTACCGAACGAGNCAAAGAAACTTTCTTTCTTTTATTCGTCATAAAAANTTATATCCATCGGTATCTCTACGACTGACTGATTGATTTATTAATATATAGCACCTATATANCGTTGCATGGACAATTTATCAAAAAAGAGAGTGTTTATTTCCCAGCGACCTAAAGNTTCNCTNAGNAGGAANGTAAAAAGCANGTCTAGNCTCAAANCTATTGAAACANCTGCGCCGCCAAATNAAGCGCAAAATGATGAANTAGGCGGCTACGAAGGTCCTGAGCCAACACAATTTGGAGATTGGCAACACAATGGCAGGTGNACAGACTTTTAAGTCAAAACTCTNTGTCNNCCAAAGCNACCTAACAGGCTACAGCGGCAGCAAGAGGTGAGTATGGGTGTACAGCTCCCGTAGCAGTTCCGTTGACAATATGTATACCGGAGGGGACTGCATAAGCAGACGGGAACGCTGTTGGCTGCCACAGTTTCAGTGACGCTAATTTCCCCAACTCCAAAAGAACCTCTTCATTAAACTGTGGATCGCATATTATCGTCTCTAGCGTGCTTACGTCTGTTCTTGGATATGCCAAGGCTGTCTGTAAATTCATAGACAGTTTTTCAATATANAATGTTATTTGAAACACGGCGGGAAGTATCTTTCTTCCNCCAGAAGCACCGAGCGATAANACTGGCCTACCACNNCGTAATGCTATAAGTGGGCACATATTTGAAAGCGGTCTTTTCGCTGGCGCAATAGAATTTGGTTTACCGGGGCGCGGATCAAACCAATTAATTCCATTATTCATGAGAACACCAGTGGCCGGCGAAAGAAACCGCGAACCAAACCTAGACAGAAGGGTTGTTGTCATAGCAACCATATTTCCCTCTGAGTCCAATGTATTAATGTGAGTTGTGCAACTTCTATCGCCTAGATCACCCGCATGTCCCATCGTCTTCAGTCGGTTCTTATAAGCACCAATTAAAGCCGCAGCAATCGCAGAATGTTTCTGGGCCTCAGACTTCTCAACTTCAAAATCGGGCAACCTGGAAAGAGCGTCGGCAAATGTTGGCCCTGCTGAATAACTTGGCTCTAAGTTAATCGACAAATCACCAAATACTGGAGCTATTGGGCTTTTAATACTTGCTGTATAGTTTTGAAAATCCTCTATGGATAATCTACCGCCGGCAGCACGAACATCATTTACAATTTTCTTAGCTAAATCCCCCTTATAAAAATATCCTGCACCATAATCACTAAGCAATTGGAATGTAGATGCCAGCTCTCCTAATTCCAAATAATTATCACTAAGGTCTTGTGATACGCATGGAACAGAATCATTAGGAAGCCAGATTTTTGCAGAGTGATCATAATTTCTTAAAAGTTGAGCCTCCGCCGCTACATTCAACGTTGTCCACCACGTTTTTCGATGGCCTCTTTCGGCTAACTTAATTATTGGGTCAAGGAGGTCACGCCAGCTTTTTCTGCCATAATTCTCAATAGCTAAAGAATAACCTGCTACTGAACCTGGGACAGCGATTGATCTAGCGCCATGCAGATTGGTATCGTTTTCTACTCCCGGCCATCCAAACAAATCGCCACCGGCCTCTCCGCTAAGTGAGTAATCGGCCGGTTGGAGTTCTGCAGGCGAAATCATTCCAAAGTCTACTATCTGGACTAAGTTTTGTTTAGCCAGATAGATAGCCATAAATCCGCCTCCTCCCAAACCACTCATCCACGGTTCTGTCACGCAAAGAGCTAGCGCTGTTGAGACTGCTGCATCAATTGCATTCCCTCCCGTCAACAAAACATCTTTCCCTATATTTGCTGCCTCAATTTCTTGAGCCACAACGATTCCATTGACACCACTTGCGGTATGCTTTGAAATATTCCATGTTTCGTAGGGAGTGTCCGACCGTGGCTTAAGTTCCATATCATATGTCCATTTCTATTTATTCACTTTATAACAGTCATCACACACGTTATCTTCTCTAACATATAGCAAAACCTTTTGATAAGCAGATGATGTTTTTAAATACGTTACGATCTTTCCTGGTTATTCTTTTGCTTCTTGGCGGCGGCACCTCCTTATCTGCTCAAGGTGAAAACAAAAATACCAGCCCTAACAAAGACGATAAATCAGCGCAAACCAAACCAATTGAGCAACCAAAATTCGACAAAGAAACTGCCGACCTATCTGAAGAAAAATGTCCACAAATTCGAGAAGGTAGTTCAACTATTGAGAAGATTGCTGGGCTAAAGGATGCAATGTCAGTACGCAACCTCACTTTCAAATATTTCGACAAAGCACTATTTAATCTTACAGACTACGACTACGAGCATATGAAGGTATTAAAACCAATTTGCGATAATTCATCTGAGGATGTAGCCACACTTATATTTGATAAACTCAGGGAAAAAGTTGAAGAAGCAAAAGAAACCCGAAATAACACTGTCTCATGGATCAAAAATACTACTGAACAGTTAAAAGATTTACCATCAGACGGGTCGAGTATAAGGCTCATCCACAACGCATGGAAAGAGATGGAAAACCGTAGTCACGAGATGCTGGCGACAGATCTTCGCTATCTTGCCGATTTTTTAGATCATTTGCTAAAAAAACACTACCAAAAAGGTAATACTAACGGCGTTAAATTTATGTCGCCATTTATTCCACCAGACACGACCAATAACACACGGCAGTAATATGATTTAAACATTACAGTTAACCTGTACGATGTCCTCCTCTTAAATACGGAAAGCCCACCCCGTCTACATATGATAACAGCATATTCTGGGCATAACGCCCATTGGACGCGCTTAGCAGTCGGTCGGACCAAGCTGGAGCGTCTCCGTGGTCTTCAAACGCCTCCATCAAAGGTCGCCCCATTACTGAGGAGGGAATATCAAGCCCCATTCCCCAAAGTATAGTAGGAAGAATATCAACAATGCCTGCAGGGGTATTACAAATCTTTTGCTGATGAAATTTTTCGCCTGCTAAAATCAATAAGTTATTAAGTTCAATTNNATGTAAACCGCCATGAACACCGCCACCAATTGGTATATCCGGATTATCCGCAAAACATAACCCTGGATAACCAAAAGCATTGGCACCATCGATTGTTCTCAGCGTAAAGTTTATATCAGGAGATCTTTCATTTAAAACATTGATATCCCCCATGAATAGAGCACCGTTTTCTCCTGTCTTAGAAAAGGTCAAACCNCACCACGCTTGCTCGTGCAAGAACTCTAAAATCTGCTGAATTAATATTTTATCCCTGTTTTTGACCGTTATTTGGCTACTGTAACTCCTCTTAAGGGCTATATCATTACCATCCCCAAGCCCATCTCCAACAGTAAAGCCTGCATTGCTCAACTCGCGTTGTACATTAATTTGTTCTATCGTTGAGATTTGCGCATGATCTGAAGCCACTATTAAATGCCAACCGTCTTTTGTACCTTCTGTACTCCACCAATCTACTATACGGCCAAAACATTTATCTAAGCATTGGATGCTAGATAAACTCTCTTCTGATCCTATACCTTTATAATGAAAAGATAAGTCNGGCTCATTAAACCACATCACTTGAACATCAGCTGTCGCCGTTTTCAAAAAATAATTAAGAAGTAAATCGGTTGCATATTCAGTTACTGCATTATTTGGTAAATCTTGTTTTGGGACGGGACCAAATCGATTTACTATNGTGCCAAAATCAATAGCNTTACTGGAAATATCTGCTCCCCAAATTGAAAATACCTTTTGGTTGAGTTTATTAGCATTAAGATTTAGAAGCTTGGCATTACCTATCTTTCCAGTAGTCAGGATAGAGTAATCTTTCCCCGCAGCAGCCATTATCTCGCTTAGGTTTTTCGATTTTTGTATGCGCCCATAATATTTTTCTGCCTTCCCCATTTTTTCTAAATTCGATGTGTCTAACGGGCCGGAAATACTTTGGTTCGAATCAAAGAAAACATTTGCCATCACTCCGTGGCCATAATGGCTGTAATTTTCTGAACTAAGTTTTGAATCACCCGGAAATGCTCCTGTGACAAAGCTTGACACCTGGACCCGCGTTTCAGATGGGAATACAGAACTTGAATTTGGAAAATCAACCCAACTTTCTCGAAAAGTTGAAAGATTTGGCATGGTGTCTTGACGTATAAAGTCTCTTCTTAGACCATCGAATAGACAGAATAAAAATTTTTCCTTCATTGGGTTGTTTTCCCATTTTTTATTTTAATGTCTTTTAATACTGATATTACCTCTAGAAGTTATTGAAGNCATGTTAAATGTTAATTTCTTGGATAATTTTCTCAATCTTGGAGTGCTTAATGTATTTGTCTACTGAAAATCAGCGCCTTGAAACCCAAAAATGGTTCCAAAAATTACGAGACCAAATTTGTTCTATTTTTGAGCAACTCGAAAAGAATTATGAAGGCCCTAATCATTCAATGACGCCTGGTAATTTTAGACGTAAAAAATGGTGTCGGGAGGGAGGTGGAGGAGGAGAAATGTCAATTATGGAAGGGCGACTATTCGAAAAAGTTGGCGTCAATGTTTCCACCGTGATGGGAGAATTATCGCAGGATTTCAGTAAACAAATACCTGGCGCTGAAGAAGACCCAAGATTTTGGGCTTCAGGAATTTCGTTGGTTGCGCATATGTGGTCCCCTCACGTTCCTGCCGTTCATATGAATACGCGCCATATTGCAACAACACGATCATGGTTTGGNGGTGGTGCTGATTTGACACCAATGATAATTAATACTGANGATCAGAAATTATTCCATAATGCATTGAAGGCTGCTTGTGATAAACACGATGATACATATTACACGCGTTTCAAGGAATGGTGCGACAACTACTTTCATTTGGCACATAGAAACGAGCCACGGGGCGTGGGTGGTATTTTTTATGACCAATTAGCAAATGATTTTGATGCCGATTTTGAATTTACTAAGGAAGTAGGATCGGCTTTTGCGAGCGTATATCCAACCATAGTAGAGCAGCATATGAATAAAAATTGGACCAAAAAGGAGAGGCAGGAACAGTTAATTAAACGCGGCCGATATGTAGAATTTAATTTGTTATACGACAGAGGAACCCTATTTGGATTAAAAACAGGCGGCAATGTTGAAGCAATCTTAATGAGTCTACCCCCCGCCGTCTCATGGCCAAGTTCTATAATATAGCTGTCAACCTCTTTCCTTTCTTCGAAACTAATATTGGACCCAATTCAGATGATTACGATACATATTCTAGATTGGCTGACCCCAATGTTTCGAAGTGGACTTTTATTTTTGAATTTGATATCGCAAAGTCTACTCCATTCCAAGACCCTGTAGTGATTATGTCGCCTGCCTTAAGCCCTCTCGTCCGCAGACCAGAGGAGCGGGTAGATATATGATTTGCTAGGTCGGAAATCAGGGCGAAGGGGTCGCCGCCAGGAAACCCCGCATCTGCAATTAACTCTTTCTCGTCTATTATTAGATCCCCCTGCAATCCATTTAACTGATTTTCCCCGTAAAAATTAATTTCATCCCCTACAATAAGCGCCTCATTACTCTGATTATCTGCCAACGCCCATAATGGGTTATTTACTGGCCAACTATCGAAGCGTGTCTCCACTGCTTCTATAGCAACAATTACACTTTTTATTGCACCTTTAATATCGTCCCTAGTAAATACTGTTCCGTCGCTTGGAAAGTCTTTTGCAAGCCTAAAAGCTATTTCACATTCTATTCCCTTTAATCTACAGGAATTTGGAAGTTTCGCCGGTGATTGAAAAACTTGGCTAGTTATTATTGGAGCGCAAGTGATAGACATTTCTCGCAAACCCGGACCTACTTTCCAAGCTGCAATTTCGCTGTCTTTTTTTTCCAGGACCGCGTCTTGTATAGAAAATGCTTCCTCAGCAGTTCTCGGACCCGAAAGACTGGGGAATTCCTTCAGCGGTATATTTGTGTTTTGCGCGTCTATAAGAGCATTTGCTGCAATTGATATCCTATCCATTATTAAAATTTTCCTTATCACTTTCTATAAAACATCTTGCCCAAGTCACGCAATCCGCGCAGTTAGGCTTGAAGTTATTTGCTATCCACCAATTTTCTGTCGCAGCAAGTATCTTTCCAACCGCAACACCAGGCGCCACTCCAAGGGATACTACGTCCTCTCCAGTAATTGGAAAAATTGGTTTATGCCAGTCTTTACTTATTTCCAAAGCAGCTAGATGAGTTTTTACTATTTCTTTATCTAAAGCAGATTTAACCATCAACAAGTCTAATATTTCCTCCACCCCATATTTATAAAAAAGTGATTTAATGGACAACGGGTCTAAACTTTTAGAAATTTGCATTTCCTTAAGAAAAGAGAGCCGAGATGACATTTTATTAGATAGCTTCAATCGAGAAGCTAACGTCTTTGTTTTGGTGTCAAATGCGGTTGCCAATCTTCTAAGAGGGTCAGCCTTTTCTTTTTCAAAAGAGACTAGAGCTTCAAGTTCACTTAGTCTAATATCTGCAGAAAATAACTGCTCTACAATAGAGCAATTTTGCATCAACTCTAATGTGTTGCAAACATTTTCCGATGCAAGAATTTTAAATAGCTCCTCACGGATTCTCTCTTCCGACAAAACACTAAGTAGATGAGCGTTTGTTTTACATGCGTTAAGTGCTTCTTGTTCTACCAAGCCACGTCCAAAGTAAGCGTTAAACCGAAAAAATCTAAGAATTCTCAGCGCATCTTCTTGTATGCGTTTCGACGGGCAGCCTACAAAGGCAACGCGTCCATCTAAAATATCTTGTTTGCAGTTAAGAGGATCAATGATTTCACCAAATTGATCCATTAGGAGAGTATTTATAGTGAAATCCCGTCTTTTTGCATCCTCTTTCCAGCAGTCTGTAAACTTTATAACTGCATGTCTCCCATCAGTTTTTATATCTTTCCGCAGGGTGGTGATCTCAAATCTCATACCTCCAAAGAATGCCGTTACAGTACCATGTGATAGCCCAGTAGCCTTAACTGTTATTTCTGCCGACTCAAGTAAACTGATGATTTCTCCCGGTCTATGTTTAGTTGCTACGTCAATGTCTGTTATTGGCATCTGTAGGATAGTATTTCTTACGCAGCCACCTACAAAACGGGTTGAGTCGAAAGGATTATTAAGAACCTTCATAAGCGTAACCGTAGGCTCTTTTATCCACCACTTAGTCGACACTTCAGTAGCCATTATTGCTTGTCCCGTCTACTGATAAAATTAGCTCAGCTAAGTTGACCAGCATTCCCGCTGTTGCACCCCAAATATAATATTTAGAATGCGGAAAAACGTAAAAACTTCTCATGGTGTTTTGCCACTCGCGGCTATGCCTTTCATGATTTTTACGATCCAGAACAAAGGATATTGGAATCTCAAAGACATCAGCCACTTCTTTTGAATCTATGTTGAGCTCAATCGGCGGTTTTATCAAACCAACAATCGGCTTAACACTAAATCCTGTTCTTGTTTCGTAGGTGGGAAGCTCGCCTATTACTTCAACCGCATCTCGGTCCAATCCAATCTCCTCTTCGGTCTCTCGGAGCGCCGTATCAATCATGTTTAAGTCAGACTCTTCATGCCTCCCGCCGGGGAAACTCACCTGACCCGCATGATGATTCAAATCATCTGATCTTTTGGTGAGTAATATTGTAGGTTCTTGTTCTCTACCGATTACCGGAACTAAAACAGCCGCTGATTTTGTAAATTCCGGCGGAAACATCCCCGGATTGAGATTATGATCACCAAGATCGTCGTGGCGATTTTGATCGACATTTTGACGTAAGGCCGTCAAAAATATACTTCTAAACTCCTCTAAGGAGAAAAGTAATCGTCTATCGTTCCCAGTGGGAAAAATGTCTCCTTGCTCCATATTCCTAAAACCTTTTGACCTTCGGTCTCCTGTTCAATCGCCATTTCTACTAATTCATAATAGACCGACCGTGTTAATCTAGCTTCAAGTCCATTTCGCACTAGTATATACGGTCTTGGTTCCTCCGTTGAAGGGTCGAATTGAACTCTTAGAGGGTTTTCGGGCCCACAAACCACATTTTCATCTAAATTAGTTCGAAAAACGAAGATTTCGCTATTCGATCTGGTGTCTTTTTCAACGTTCACTTCGACTGCAATAAACGGAGCATCCTCAACCTCGATGGTTCCACGCTCGACCGGCGTAATCAGCCAATATGTTCCTTTGCTATCTTTCGAAAGTACACTTGCAAACAGTTTTACCAATGCAATGCGGTTAATGGGTGTACCTTGATAATACCACGTTCCGTCCATCGCTATCTTCATATTGAAATTTTGTATAGCAGGCTCGTTNCGGCTAGAAATTGGCTCGTCTAACTGTTTTTCCAATTGATTAAGTTTGCTTATCTTCTNAGACAAAAAAACCTCGTTTTAACTTCTAAANGGGTATAGCTTTAGTGNGCTGAAAATATGACGAGACCGAAGTAAAATCAAACTTTTGTTCCCACTATCNNCACTTGATATTTTTCAATGGAAACTTCANGTGCATGTTATTNTTTATTCAACTATGGAATTCTTTCTATACGCAGCACATTTGTAGACCCTGGCGTTCCCATCGGTACACCGGCAGTGATTACAATATGATCCCCTGAACTTGCAAACCCTTGTGTCTCAGATATGTCTACAGCCCGCTTAACAACTGCAGAAAACCGCTCCTCTTGCTCAATATGTACAGAATGAATACCCCAAGCAATGGCCAAGCGCCTTGCTGCCGNAAGACTTGATGTCACACATAAAATCGGAACAGTAGGACGCTCTCTTGCAGCTCTAAGTGTGGTAGACCCTGACGTAGTATAAGTAACAATACAATTAGCGCTTACCGTTTCAGCTACTTGTCTTGCGGCTAGGGTAATTGCGTCGGACACAGTTGGCTCAACAACATTCTGATTTGAAGCTATTGAGCTTTGATAGGCTTCATCTTCCTCTGCCTCTAATATTATTCGGTTCATCATATCAACAGATTCGATGGGATACTCTCCAGCAGCAGTTTCCGCAGAGAGCATAACAGCATCCGCTGAGTCATACACGGCCGTAGCAACATCTGATGCTTCCGCCCGGGTCGGGGCCGGGGAGTGGACCATTGAATCTAGCATTTGTGTTGCTACCACAACAGGTTTCCCCCATTTTCTGCAGAGCTTAACAATTTTTTTCTGCAAGCCGGGCACTTTTTCGGGAGGTAATTCAACACCTAGATCGCCTCGCGCGACCATAACGGCATCAGTCAGCGTCATTAATTCTTCTAAATGATCAATAGCCGCTGGTTTTTCTAATTTTATAAGAACCGCGGCACGGTCTGCGATTAATTTTCTTGCCTCTTTAACATCGCTTGGCCGCTGAACAAATGACAACGCTATCCAATCACAGCCTAGTCCCAAAGCAAACTCCAGGTCGGTTTTNTCTTTTTCGCTCAATGCAGATAACCCGAGAGTAACGCCTGGCACATTTACGCCTTTTCTATTAGAAAGCCGTCCTCCCGTAACAACTTTTGTATCAATCACATGGTTACTGACCTTCTGGACGCGCAATCGAATTCTCCCATCATCCAAGAGAAGGTCCATGCCAGCTTTTNCCGCGTCAAAAATCTCTTTGTGCGGCAACTGAACTCGGCTGTTTGACCCCAACTGCTCTTTTAAATCCAGCCGAAAGCCATCCCCAGGATTTAGTTCTATCTCTGCGTCTTTAAAAGCTCCAATCCGCAACTTAGGGCCTTGCAGATCTGCCATAATAGCAACAGGCCGATCGAGCTCGATCTCAAGTTCTCGGATCGCGGCTACCCGTGATTTTTTATCGGAATGTTCTCCGTGACTAAAATTGAGCCTGAATACATCCACACCGGCCATGATCAGTGCACGAATTTGCCGTTTTGTTCGGGTTGAAGGCCCGAGTGTCGCAACAATTTTTGTNTTTCTATATCTGCGCATTAACTGCCCTCGAAAACATCGAAACAACATTACACGCATTTTGCATTGATTACAAAAATCTTCCGTTTCACAACTCGTCTGTAACGTTNACTATCAAACTAAANTTTTAGCTTGAGATATCTAATAAATCCCTAATCAAGCAGGTGTTGGAACTTATCAAGAATTTTGAAAACAGAACCCTTATCTTCGGATGGTAGTGCAAAAAGGGCTCGATTAATGCCTGCCTTTCNATAACTATCTAACACCTCAGGCTTTGGTGGTGCGCCAAATACACTTATAGAAAGGGTATTGATGTCTCGCCCTGCTCCGTCCGCCATATTTTTTAGGCGATTAGCACTTTCCGTAGGATCGAAACCTCCTCNACCACGCGGGAACCAGCCATCACAATAATCGACAACTCGTCTTAAAGTGTAATCCGTTTCTCCTCCCAAAAGTATAGGGGGATGGGGTTTTTGATAAGGCTTGGGATAAGACCAACTTTTTTCAAAATTCACAAACTCACCTGAAAACTCTGCCTCCTCATCTNTCCACAACGACTTCATNGCNAGAACACGCTCTTTCATCATTGCGAAACGGCGNTTGTATTTCACGCCNTGATC
Source organism: Rhodospirillaceae bacterium (assembly GCA_002701455.1). Classification (GTDB taxonomy): domain Bacteria; phylum Pseudomonadota; class Alphaproteobacteria; order Thalassobaculales; family Thalassobaculaceae. Next base: position 32,383 of record NZVJ01000107.1, on the reverse strand, counting down.
TTCCATCTCCTCCATGTTCCAACCACCACCAAGTCCCAAAACAAATCGNCCCTTGGACATGAGGTCCAAGCTCGCAACCGACTTTGCAGTGACAATCGCCTCTCTTTGAGGGAGCAAACAGATCCCTGTGCCGACCTTGAGTTTCTCAGTAGCTGCCGCGGCAAACCCTAGGGATATAAATGGGTCAAGTGTATGTGAGTATTGGCGTGGTAAATCACCACCCCCTGGAAAAGGGGATTTTCGACTTGTTGGAATATGAGTGTGCTCAGGCACAAACAATGACTCATAACCGCGCGCTTCTAGTTCTTTAGCCAGTATAGTTATGTCCACACTATAGTCTGTATCAAAAATAAATACGCCAATATCCATACGATCTCTCTCTTTTGTTTTTATGGTCTTTATTTAATTTACCCAGAAAGGCCGGCAGCTCCAAGATTAACAATATAAAACATATTATTGAAAAATTCGGTAGTCGCGTGACAATGTTTTATTATACTCTTATCGATGAAAGGTTTATTTTCAAAACATCACAATAAAGAATTACATCGCACGAATATGGTTAGAAAATCAGCAAACGAAAAATCAAATAGCATACCAGTCATAGATTTAGCCCCTTTATCTACAAATGCCCCAAACAACCAACATGCTATAGCCCAGCAACTTAGATCGGCATTTTTAGATAGAGGGTTTCTGATCCTAATCAATCATGGCGTTTCTCAACACTTGATACAGCAAACTTTCGATGAGGCCCAGCGATTTCATAATCAATCAATGGAATTCAAGAAAGCTGTATTAATGAACTCCCATAACAATGGATATATGAGTATGGGGCGTTATAACGTTAATACTTCGCGAGCAAGTGACCCGAATGCCAAACTGGATATGAATGAGGCTTTTTTTGTAAAACGAGAGAGGCCCGCTGATGATCCTCTTGTAAAATCAAAAAGAAAATTTGCCGGACCAAACGAATGGCCAGCAAACTTTCCAGGTTTTAAAGAAAAACTTCTAGAATACACAGATACCATCGATAAGCTAGCCAAGCAGCTTCTTGCACCTCTTGCAATCTCACTCAATATGCCAGCCTCAACATTTGATAATGCTTTTTGGGAAAGCCAGTTTTCTTTTAGATTATCTCATTATCCAGCTGTAAAAAACCGAGTGGAAGACCAATATGGTATAGCGCCTCATACAGATTCAAATTTTTTGACCTTTCTTGCACAAAGTGAAGCACCCGGTTTACAAATTCAAACAGATATTGGCGACTGGATAGATGTCCCATATGTTCCAAATTCAATCGTAGTTAATAGCGGTGATATGCTCCATAGATGGACAAACGGTTGTTATAAGTCCACGCCACATCGGGCCCTGCCGCCTTTAAAAAAACCACGGTACGCCATCCCTTTCTTTTTTGGTCCCCATCTTGATTGCCAAATAGAATGCTTACCTTCCTGCAGGTCACCTGACAATCCAGCCAAATTTCCACCGATCTCTTACGGCGAGTACATGGATTGGTGGTATGAGTCAAACTACAANCCAACAGTGCAGAAAGATCTCTGACTAAATAAGTCGTATTAATTAGAAACGAGGTTAAAAATGTCTGAAACGGTGGCAAATATCATAGCCTCTGGTCTGGAACTTCATGATATTGATCAAATTTTTTGCGTGCCGGGTGAGAGTTATGTCGGTCTCTCTAGCATCTTAATAAACCGCAACGCGATAAAAACTGTAGTATGCAGACACGAAGCTGGAGCAGCATTTATGGCTGCAGCAGATGGAAGACTGAGGAACCGCGCAGGTGTTGTAATGGTTAGTCGTGGGCCAGGTCTAGCCAACAGCATGGTTGCTTTGCATTCATCTTATCATGATGCGACNCCCCTAGTAGTAATTATAGGACAGGTNGAACGCAATGATTTTGGTAGACTTGCCCTTCAAGAACAAAACTATTCTCTGTTACTTGCTGATGTCACTAAGGCAGTATTAGAGGTGAACCAACCCGATATGGCATCAGAGATTTTAGCAAGAGCGTTCCATTTAGCAGAAAGCGGAACTCCTGGGCCTGTTGCGATAGTAATGCCCGAAGATATCTTTGATCAAAAGACGGAAGTCACTGCCGTNGGCCCTAACATAAAANTCAACGCNAGCCCGCGCAGCCAAGATATCGATACTCTAGTTGATATGATATCAGCTTCCCAGCGGCCTCTGGTGTTAGTCGGAGGCGCCTTATTAGCTGAGACGGTTGCAGNAAAAGACGTGTNGCTNAAATTGAACACTCTAGCCGAAACCTGGGGGCTTCCAATTTGCCCAACTCACAGAAGACCCCAGCTATTCGATTCAAAGCATCCAAATTATGGGGGTTATATGGGAATACGGGTCCCACCCCCTTTAATAGATGAAATGAAAAAATCGGACCTCTTGATCGCGTTAGGGGAAAGATTAACGGATACCGTTAGTCAGTCATACACCTTTCCCACAGCACCTAAGCCCCAACTACCCTTAGTGCATATCTGGCCTGATGCAAATGAAGTGGGACGCGTTTGGCATCCCACTTTAGGCATTCCCGCCAGCCCTAACGAAGTCATTAATGGACTGTTGAGTTGCGGAGCGCCAAAGATTCCAAAAGAGCGAAAAGCATGGATAGATAAACTCAACAGTATCCACAGCCAACTTACTGANAAGACTTGGGATACTGCGGCCGACGGTGTNAATTTTGCGGCCGTTGTCAGTGAAGTTGATAAACATCTTTCTGACACAGCTACAATAACAACTGACGCTGGTAATTTTGGCAGCTTTGTCCATAGGTATATAAACTTTAAACAATCACATATTTTTTTGTCATCTGTTGTTGGAGCGATGGGATCAGGGGTGCCCATGGCAGTAGCCGCAGGTTTGCGACGCCCTAACGATCAAATCGTCTGTTTCATTGGAGACGGTGGGATGCTTATGATGGGAAACGAAATTGCAACAGCCCGGCAATATAACATCAACCCTACTATTATTATTTCTGATAATTCAATGTATGGAACCATCGGAATGCATTCTTATGTTCGTTATCCTGNCCGAAGTTTCATGAATGCCACCCAACTAACTAATCCCGATTTTGCAAAATGGGCTGAGTCCTTTGGTGCAATAGGACTNACAATCGTCAAAGAGAATGAGATAGAAGAAAAGATATCACAGGCGTTTAGTATCAAAGATCGCCCCGTTGTTGTGCATTGTAAAACGTCAGCACTGCAAATGAGTGCTTGGCGTCGCTANGAGGAAGGAGATTCGCTTCCATGANCAACTCNATGCAATTGGACGTTAAATTATATCCGGCGGACGTCGTACAAAAGCAAATTTATAGTATTCTTTCAGCATGGAGGATGGCTGAAAAGGATGCAGATATTACAGCCAATGTAATGGTTGAAACCGACCTACGCGGNGTAGACTCGCATGGAATTAATATGCTCCGCCAATATGAAGAAACAAAGCGCAGAGGAGCTTTAAACCTGACACCCAACACTAAATCAATTCGGGACCGCNCCACGACAGCTCTAATAGATGCAGATAGAGGACTTGGCCACCCCGTGTCCGTTAAAGCAATGGAGTTGGCTATAGAAAAAGCTAAAACCTACGATATCGGTACGGTGTGTGTACGCAATTCCCACCATTTCGGTGCTGCCGGCTATTACGCAGAATTAGCAGCAAAACAGGGAATGATTGGGATCGTNACAACATCAACACGCGGGATCTCAATGGTGCCAACAAACGGGACACAGCCCGTTTTAGGAACAAATCCTTTTGCATTTTCCGCGCCTGCTGGAAAATATCCTCCNCTAGTTTTGGATTTTGCTACTACTGTTGCGGCCGTTAATAAAGTAAAAGTACGCAACCTAAGAGAGATTGATTTACCCGTTGGTTGGGTAAATGACGGTCAAGGTNNTCCAATAACCAATCCCAATGATGCATTAAAAATTTTCGAAAACCGTGACAACGGAGGTTTAAATCCGGTTGGGGGCATGGGTACCACACTTGGTGGGCATAAGGGGTATGGACTAGCTGTATTCTCGCATATCCTAAGCGGCGTCATGTCAGGCGCATCCTTTTCGCCAATTCGAGTAAAAAACGCTAATCAAGATACACCCGATGATTTGGGTCACTTTTTTCAAGCTATAAACCCAGAGAGCTTTCGGCCAATAGAAGATTATTATAGAGACTTGGAAATTGTCATTGAAACTTTAAAAAACGTGAAACCTAGTGATCCCAATGACCCCGTGTTAATCCCTGGCGAGCCTGAACAGATAACACGCAAAAATCGGATAAAATATGGTATTCCAATCAATAAAAATTTACGATCCATTATTGAGGAAATTGCAGATAATGCTGAGGTAGAATATTTATTCTAATCTTTACTTATTCTCAAAAGATCAGGGAAATAAAAAAAATATGGCTAGCATCAAACAGTTTGGGGTCGATTTGGGGATCTACGGTTCCCTGGCTCATCCAGAGACAATCATAGAGTTAGCAAACTTTTCCGAACAGGCGGGTTTTGATTCTATATGGCTTGCAGATCATATTGTTTTTCCTGCTGAAATTAAATCTAAATATCCTTACAGCGCTAAAGGAGACTTTCCAGCACCCTTGACCGAACCGCTCATGGAACCGATCGCTACCATGGGAGTGTTAGTAGGTGCAACGCGCAGCATTAAAATTGGTACAGCAGTATTAATCATTCCTTATAGGAACCCAATTTTGCTATCACGGATGCTCATTACTATGGATCAATTTTCGGGGGGGAGAATAATACTCGGGGCTGGTGTTGGATGGTTGCGAGAGGAATTCGAAGTTATGGAAACTTATAATTTTGAAAAGAGAGGCAAGGTGACGGATGAATATATTGAAATTTTTAAACGTTTATCAGAGGGAGGTGAAGTTAGTTTTAAAGGACAAACTTATGAATTTCCCAGAATTCATTCGGTGCCTGGTTCTCGACAAAATCCTCACCCGCCAATTCTTATCGGTGGCATAGCAAATCCCGCACTAAGGAGAGTGGTAAGACACGGAGATGGCTGGCTTGCCGTAGCTCTAGACAGTCAAAGGATGATAGAACGTCTAGATACGTTAAAAAAACTTTGTGATGAAAAACAACGAAAATTTGAAGAATTAGAACTAGTTTATAAAATTTTTATCAATCCTGGTGAACCAAAAGAGGGACCTTTTGGAGGCAGGGAGATTGGTACTGGTTCCGAACAACAAATAATAGATGATCTAAAAAGTGCGCTGGATGCCGGTTTCACGAAGGTGATAGTCCGTTACCGCGGTGACAACGCCAAGGAACAGGCAAACCAGATGGAAAAATTTGCAGATAAAATTATACCAAAATTATAACAGCCGCCTCTGGTCTAATACCCTTCTCTCTCCAAGCGCTTACGCATAAGCTTCCTGTGCCTCCTAATGGCCTCTGCTTCTTCGCGAACACGTCTTTCCGAGGGTTTTTCATAATTTCTTCGCAGCTTCATTTCCCTAAAAATACCTTCGCGCTGCATCTTCTTTTTAAGAGCACGAAGTGCTTGATCAACGTTATTATCACGAACAGAAACTTGCACAGAAACTAACCCCTATAAATTACAAAAAGCTTTTTTACCTTGTTTAGCCGGTAAAATACAAAACGGGGGTTCAAATAACACATTTTTATACTATTTAACAAGGGAGTTATTGAACTAACTTTACCTCTCCCAACCAAAAGTCTATAAAAACCTATGGCAGTTCGAGAAATAATACGAATGGGAAATCCCATTTTAGCCACGATATCGCACCCAATTAAGTCAGATGATGTAGGTACTCTCCCCGGTATCATACAAGACATGATTGATACAATGAGAGCCGCTAAAGGGGTAGGACTAGCCGCTCCCCAAATTGGATTAAATATCCGGGTGCTTGTTTTTGAAATTCCAGCGAGCAGACAGACAGACAGTGACCGGGAAACTCTGATCGGTCCCCAAGTGCTTATAAATCCGAGGATCATACAATTTAGCGAAGAGGTGGAATTTGAGTGGGAAGGCTGCCTTTCAATTCCAGACATAAGAGGGGAAGTACCGAGGCATTCATCCATTGAATATGATGCCATAGATGCGGAAGGAAATAATTTAAGAAGAAATGCTTTCGGTTTTCACGCTAGAGTAGTTCAACATGAGCTTGACCACCTAGACGGTATTTTGTATCCCGAGCGCATGTCCAATCTTCGTCAGTTCGGTTTCGTAGATGAATTAGAGGAAAATTAAATGTCCGCCCAATCGAGCCAATTACAACAATTGAAAGACGAACTACTTATCGCGACATTGCCTCATATAGTTTTCGATGGCTGGAGCAACGAATCCCTCAACGCAGGATCAATTAGCCTAGGAAAAGGGGCAGGTTACGCTTATTCGCTATTCTCTGATCCTGTCAAGGAGTTGGTTGCCCACTTTTCAGACTGGGCCGATAGAAAAATGTTAGATAATCTGAATACTGTTGAGCTGGGAAGTTTAAAAGTGCGTGACCGAATTTCCTTATCCATTAAGTGTAGACTTGAAAATTTATCAGATCATAAAGAAGCAATAACTCGCTCGTTTTTATATTCATCGCCCCGTTCTCTCTATAAAACCGTGGACACAATATGGAGAAATGCGGGGGATTCGTCTGTTGATTTCAACTTCTACACAAAAAGAATGCTATTGACAGCGGTGCTAACGTCAACAACCACTTTTTGGTTAGCGGACAAATCTGAGGGGCATGAAGAAACTTGGGCCTTTTTAGACCGGCGGATCGACAATGTTATGCAAATACCAAAACTCAATATGTTTTTTCAATCCAAAATCGAGAAATGCTTTGGACGTTTTAAAAACAAATCAGAGTGAACCAATTATTTATCCGTTTTATGGTTTTAACTTCTCAAAATTACCCGTAGCGCTTCCAAGAAAATATCCGTTTCCTTTTTCCCAGATGCAGTTACCCTAATATAATTCTCAAATCCATTCTGGTTTATTTGTGAGATTAGGATATTTTGCTTGCCTAATTCTTGAGTAATTAACTTTGCAGATTTGGGAGCTTTAGCCATCACAAAATTGGCAACACTATCAAATGGCCTACAGCCTAGATTTACTAAACCACGATAAAGATATTGTCGTTGGCTTATAGTATTTTTTACCATGTCCTGCATGTAATTTAGGTCCTCCAAAGCAGCTTCCGCAGCAATTTGTGCAATCCGGTTCACATTGAATGAGGTTCTTGCAGCGTTAAATGCAAGATAAACTTGTTCTGAACCACAAATTAAATAACCAACTCGCAAACCTGCTAAACCAAATGCTTTTGAGAATGTTCGTAAAATAGCCCAGGGTCCAGTACGTTGCCTCAATATTTTTAAACTATTTCTACAGCCAGCTTCCATAGCAAACTCAAAGTAGGCCTCGTCTAAAACTAAAAGAGCTGTATCAGGAACACCTTTAGCTACCTTTTCAATATCTTCGCTCGAAAGTGGAACTCCAGTCGGATTATTCGGTGTTGCAATAAACACAAGCCGGGTTGCTTGCCCAATCTTATTCAAAGTTTGATCTACGTCATTGGAACCATCTTCCCGCAAGGGTATATTTATAACTTTTGCACCCGCAACGGCTGCGGTTTTCGCGTAACTTGAGAAAGAGGGTGTGGGCGCTATCACATCTGTAAGCGGCGAAAGTGTAATTCGGCCCGCAGCAGCGATCAGTTCATCACTCCCAGCGCCAACTACTATGCGGTTTTCGGGACTTTCTGAATAATTCGATATTTTCTTTACTAAAGACGTCCAAATAGGGTCCGGATATCTAAAAACTTTATCGCATGACTCTTTAATTTTGCTAATAACATGGGGCGATGGCGGGCCAGATAACTCATTTAGGTTCATACGTATCTTTTGCTGTTTAAGTCCGGAAATCAAAGAAGACTTGATATTTGAAATATTAGAATGAGTAGATATTAGCCGTCGAAAGCTGTCGTTTAAAAAAAATATCTCTTCTGGAGAATCAGTCATAAATGTCCTTTAAGGATTACCCATTATATCTTTAATTTAAAATTGCTTCATAACTGTCAAAGAGCGTATAAAACTTGAAATGCAATCAGAACTACTCCATTCAGCTATTAGATAGTTTTATAAAATCAAATAAGAAGAAATCAAACGCATAGTTATGCCAAATGACACAAAAATTCCAGCATCAACTAATGCATCGGCTTTAAGTAATGCTGCGATATTAATTACGCTGACATTGGTTACCATGCTCTATGCTATGACAGTTACGATTGCCAATGTGTCACTGCCTCAAATAAAGGGCGCACTATCTGCAACTACCGACGAAATAGCATTAATTATCACCTTCAACATAATCGCAACCGCCGTAGCAACCCCGATGACTGGTTGGCTGAGTACGAGGTTTGGCCGTAGAAATACCCTTATATGGGCAGTGGTCGGTTTTACCATATCATCATTTCTTTGCGGAACAGCCACTTCACTCGAGCAATTGGTATTTTATAGAGTTTTGCAAGGAGCATGCGGCGCACCGCTTCCTCCCCTGTGTCAAGCAATCGTTGTGGACGCTTATCCCAAAGAAAAAATAGGGCAGGCAAATGCTATTTTTGGAATGGGTGTCGTTCTAGGTCCTATCTTGGCTCCAACTCTCGGAGGATATTTAAGTGAGACCTATAGTTGGCGCTGGGTCTTTTATATGATGGTTCCATGCGGCCTTGCCTCATTAATTGGTGTACTAATTTTCATACGAAGCCACGTAGCGGATAAAAGAGCTGATCTGGATTGGACGGGCTTTATCTCTTTGGCAGTTGCTATAGCCGCCTTTCAATTTATGCTTGATCGTGGTGAACGACTTGACTGGCTGGACAACTGGCAAATAAGTGCTTGCGCGATTGTTGCAATAGCAGGCCTTTATATTTTTATTACCCATTCTTTAACTTCCGATAGGCCATTTTTAAATCCAAGACTATTACTGAAACGCAACTATGCCCTTGGCTTACTAATAGCATTTATCTTTGGGCTACTAAACTTTACTCCAATCACTTTAATACCAGCATTGCTCCAAACCCTCCGGGGATATCCAGATTCGATTGTCGGTTTAATCCTTGGCATAAGGGGAACGGGAACACTTCTTGGCTTCACCTTTATGTTTCTTGGCGGCAGTAAAGTTGATCCAAGGTACACAATGTTTGCAGGTTTTTTCCTCCAGGGTTTGTCCGGATGGTATATGGCGCAATTTAGTATAAACCTAACAATGTTTGACGTTTTATGGACAACTTGGGTCCAGGGTTTAGGAGTTGGTCTTATTTGGGTTCCTTTAACAATTGTAACCTTCAGTCAGTTGGGTCCGAAGGATACGGCCGAGGCCTCATCTATATTTCACCTTGTAAGGAACTTTGGGAGCAGTGTTTTTATATCAGTAAGTATTGCGATTATGATCAGAACCGGTGGAATGAACTACGCACATTTGTCCCAAAACATTACACCACTGAATGAGGCTCTCACTTTCCAGAATTCGTTATTTTCTATTTGGTCAATCGATGGGATAGAACGGTTGGCGGCATTAAGTGGGGAGGTTGGAAGACAAGCGGTTATGATAGGATATATAAACGCTTTTTACGCTTTTTGCATGACAGCATTTGCCATATGTCCATTTTTATTTTTAGCAAAAGTAAAAAAATAACTCCTATTCTAACTAGCTCAGTCTATTTTTTTTCTTCTGGCATGCTATTTAAAATAACTGTCGCCTTCTCCAGTGCCGTTAAGGTAACTTCACTAACGTGATGTTCAATGCCCTCAGCGTCAGCTTCTGCAATATTGGGGGGAACGCCGACTGCATGCAGAAAATCAAGAACGATCTTATGACGCGCCCGCGACCACTCAGCTAGCTCCCTACCTTTGTTGGTAAGAAAAATAGACCTGTAAGGCTTCGATGAGACAAAACCATCTTTTTGAAGCCGCTGAATTGTTGCATTCACCGTGGGCTTACTAACACCTAATTGGGATGCAAGATCAACCACGCGAGCTTCGCCGTGGATTTCTATTAAATCTGAAATCAATTCAATATAGTCTTCAGTTATTTCTAAACTATGGTCCGCTCGTATACGGTCAAAAAGAGCAGCCCGTCGATCAGAGTCTTTTATATCGACTACTGGTTCTTTTAAACCAACGTGCGGATCTTCTTTATCATTTCCCATGTTGTGACAATCTAGGTTAGCAAGATTTCTCTAAATGATAATAAAATATATGATCTAAGTGCACACAGGCTCTCACCTTAGAACTTAATAATTTTCATGGCAAACTTTAACTACTTTGAAGTCAAACCCGCCTTCTCTATAGCATCGAAAATCAAACAAATTGACTGATGCCTATTTTCCAAAGATTTTGCGGGTGCGAGAAATTTGAAATTTCTCCATTCTCCACATGGTATCGAACCTCCGCTTCTTAACATACTCCATATCGAGCAACCTAAAGTGCTGATCTCATCAAGCGTCTTTCCAATTACTTTTTCTGCTACAATAGCAGATGAAGCCGAGCCTAAGGCACAAGCATCTACCTCTAAACCTATATCGGTAATAAAACCTTTTTGCACAATTAGATCGACGGTCACACTGCTGCCACAGCTTCTCGATACTGCTGTTCCTGTCCCTGTCGGGTTTTGGAGCCGGCTAAACCGCTTAACGGCGTCGGCATAAGCCAAAAGTTCCTCTTGGTAAAGGTCGGATAGAACCGGTTTCATTTTAGACCTGATCTTCTTCCTTTTTTAATTCACCTTGCGCACGATTTAATATCGCCTGAATCATAGAGTTTAGTCCGTTTTTTCTTGTAGGACTGAGATGCGTATCAAGACCAATTTCATCTAGAAATTTCAAGTCAACATCCAATATCTCTTTAGCTGTTCTATTGGAAAAAACGCGCAATAGTAGAGCTATTAAGCCAGAAACAATTGCTGCGTCACTTATAGCTCTAAAGACAAGTCTTCCTTCAATACTCTGCCCCGTCAACCAAACCTGGCTCTGACAGCCTTTTAACTTAAATTCATCGATTTGGTGTTCGGAGGGAAATTGTGGAAGTTTCCGTCCGAGGTCTATCAGGTACTCGTATCTTTCTGTCCAGTCATCAAAGAAGCTGAATTCCTCGATTAAGTTTCTTTGTTCCTCATCTATAGAGAATTCAGGAGCTGAAGCTGCGGCTATATCCATTTCCTAGCCCATCCAATGCATTTTAATCGAATAGTTTTTACATTAATTGGAGACAAATTTCTATTAGTCAAATACTAAAAGGTTGCGCCACGGGCTGCGACTGGCCACATAGCCTCCACAACATTTTCACGAACCCCAACATACCAATCATGTAAATTTACAGTTGGATCACAGTGTCCAGGGATTAACTTAATCTTCTGTCCTAATGATACGGCCGGTGCATTACGACCCAACGCCAGGGTTCCATGCTCGTCAGATGCGCCAACGAATTCTACATCAGGTAGATCCACTACCCTGGGCAACCCGGAATCTATCGCTGAGGCTTTATGACCTGCGTCCAGGACTGCTCTGTCTTTTGTTGGAGCACTCATTATTGTTGATAGAACAAATAAACTGTTTCGGAAAGTGTTAAAATAATCTCCATTTTCGGTTAAATTTAATCCGTAGTCTGCATCCATAAAACAATAAGAGCCGGCCTGTATTTCATCCCACACACCTGTTCCAGCTTCAAATTGATAAGTACCTGTGCCACCACCAGTCACTAAGGGACAATTGATACCCGCCTTCTTTAAAAATTCAATTGTTTTTAAAACGTATTTGCTCGCTTTTTCGATCGCAATTTTTCGCTCAGAGAACCCTCGTATGTGCTGAGCTCGTCCCTGGTAAGCTTGCAAACCGCCAAACTTAAGATTCGACATCTTTTCAATAGTTTCTGCCAATTTAACTGCGGGCATACCTGGCGCTACTCCACACCGACCCGCTCCAATGTCTATTTCTACCAGGACGTTAATCTGACATCCAAACTTCGATGCGGCGACATTGACGGCCTCTACATTCTCTTGATTATCCACACATACACCTATCCTTGCCTGACATGCTAGCCCAGCCAAGCGTTCAAGTTTCTGTGAACCAACAACTTGATTAGAGATCAAGACATCATCTACCCCGCCCGCGACGAGGACTTCGGCTTCGGATACTTTTTGACAGCACTGCCCTACAGCGCCAACGGCAATTTGTTTACGAGCTATCACCGGTGACTTATGCGTTTTAGCATGAGGTCGGTGGGCAATGCCTAAATTCGCAACTGATTTCGACATTAAATTTAAATTATGCTCAAAAGCATCCAGATCAATAATTAGAGCTGGTGTATCTACATCTTGAATAGACATCCCAACTTCCGCTGGTTTGTTTTGTATCAAAGGAACCTCCCTGTTACTCGCTATCTATAGCTGTTAAAATTTCCGTCGCCGCTAAAGCTGGTGTGACTTTGGCCTCAGATACTCTCAACTCAAGTTGAGGCGCAAGGCGCTGCACGTTTTGGTTTGTTTCAATTTTCGACATAATTCTATTTTTAACAATAGCCCACATCCATTCAACCTGTTGTTTTTTTCTTTTTGCTTGCCATTCTCCAGCNTCTTTTAGAAGCTTTTTATANTCGAGAATAGTTTCCCANATTGNNGAAAGCCCATCCCCAGTGTAAGCACTGCAAGACAGCGATCGAGGTTTCCAATTAAGGCTNATAGGATTTAAGATATTCAGCGCTTGCTGATACTCCATCACCGCCCGTCTTGCCGCATCTTTCGTTTCTCCGTCAGCTTTATTCACTGCTATCATGTCAGCGATCTCTAGAAGCCCTTTTTTAATACCCTGCAGTTCATCNCCGGCACCNGGTAACATAAGCGCTANAAAAAAATCNACCATCTGGGATACCANTATTTCAGATTGCCCAACGCCAACCGTTTCAACAAGGATTACATCAAAACCAGCAGCTTCACATAANACNATTGTNTCCCTAGTCGCTCTCGTAACTCCTCCTAATGTTCCAGCTGTCGGAGAAGGACGGATAAAGGCATTTTTATCTCTGCTCAACTCCTGCATTCTTGTTTTATCACCGAGTATAGAGCCCCCCGATCTTGAACTAGTTGGGTCTACTGCTAGGACCGCAACTTTATGATTAAGGGAAGTTAGTTGTTTGCCAAATTTTTCTATAAAAGTGCTTTTCCCAACTCCNGGAACGCCCGTAATTCCAATCCGTATCGAATCTTGGTTGTGNGCCAGCAATTCATTTAATACTGCGTCCGCCATAACACGATGGTGTTCATTAAGGCTTTCTATCAATGTAATGGCTTGGGCTAATATTGCTCTATTACAGTCTAGTACACCATCCACATAGTCCGAAACAGAAAGTTTCTGTCTATTGTTTTTCATCTATACTGACCTTCAAACTGTCAATTCAGTGGAGGTACTTTCAACTTATAAATTATTCGAGTTACTNAATTTATGACCCAAACTCGTCGCCAGTTTCCTCAATANATCAGANGCGGCTTCAGCTATAACCGTNCCNGGAGGAAATATTGCCGTAGCTCCTGCATCGTAAAGTTCGGCAAAATCTTGTTCCGGGATAACGCCGCCAACAACAATCATTATGTCCTCTCGCCCCAAATTGATTAGCGACTGTTTCAATTCAGGGACTAGTGTTAAATGTCCAGCAGCTAAAGAGCTTGCACCTATTATATGCACATCATTTTCAACAGCCTGTTTGGCCACTTCCTCGGGCGTTTGAAATAAAGGCCCAATATCAACATCAAACCCTAGATCCGCAAAAGCACTGGCTATGACCTTCTGTCCTCGGTCATGTCCATCCTGCCCCATTTTAGCGATTAATATTCTAGGACGGCGTCCTTCGGATTCCTGAAAATTCTCAACTAGTCGGCTTACCGTGTTAGTCATCTCATTATCAGCGCCGACTTCACTAGTATATATGCCGGAAACTGTTTTTACATTAGCGACGTGACGACCATAAATTTCTTCGAGTGCCGAGGTGATTTCACCAACCGTAGCTTTTGCTCTAGCGGCATCAACGGCTAGTTCTAAAAGATTACCTTCATTATTTTCTGCTGCTGCAGTTAGACTCTTCAGCTTTTCTGTGACAGTTATTTCGTTTCTATCTGCTCGGTTACGAGATAATTTCTCTAGTTGCTTATTTCGAACTAACGCGTTATCGACTTTTAAGACGTCAATTTTTGCTTCATTTTGGGCTTGATAGCGGTTTATACCAACGATGACTTGGCGGCCTGAATCAATTCGTGCTTGGGTACGGGCAGCTGCCTCTTCAATCCTCATTTTAGGGATCCCTGCTTCTATAGCTTTTGCCATTCCCCCCAAACCGTCAATTTCATCAATATGCTGCAAAGCCTTTTTAGCAAGATCATGAGTGAGCCGCTCTACATAATAACTGCCGCCCCAAGGATCAATTACATCACAAGTTCCCGTTTCCTGCTGAATGAATAATTGTGTATTGCGCGCAATACGCGCGCTAAAGTCGGTTGGTAATGCCAGCGCCTCGTCGAGGGCATTGGTATGGAGCGACTGTGTATGGCCATGTGTCGCAGCTAGAGCTTCAATACAAGTGCGTGTTACATTATTAAAGACATCCTGAGCAGTAAGGCTCCACCCGCTGGTCTGGCAATGTGTTCGCAATGATAACGACCTGGCATCTTTTGGTTCATACTCCTTAATTAGCTTTGCCCAAATTAGGCGCGCGGCGCGCATTTTTGCAACCTCCATAAAGAAGTTCATACCTATGCCCCAAAAAAATGATAGGCGCGGAGCAAAGCTATCAATTGATAGTCCTGCATCGATCCCTGCTCGAACATACTCTATTCCGTCAGCAATCGTGTAAGCCAACTCTAGATCGGCTGTCGCTCCAGCTTCCTGCATATGATAACCTGAAATACTTATTGAGTTGAACCGAGGCATCTCTGCCGCTGTGTATGCAAAAATATCAGAAATTACACGCATTGAAGGAAGAGGCGGATAAATATAGGTATTGCGAACCATGAATTCCTTTAGAATATCATTTTGTATTGTGCCGGACAGTTTGTGCTTTGGAACACCTTGTTCTTCTGCGGCAACAATAAAAAGTGCCAAAATAGGTAAAACAGCACCATTCATTGTCATTGAGACACTCATTTGATCTAAAGGGATACCGTCGAATAATTGACGCATATCCAGGATAGAATCAATCGCGACGCCTGCCATTCCTACATCGCCGGATACCCTTGGGTGGTCAGAGTCATAACCACGATGAGTTGCCAAGTCAAATGCAACGGATAGGCCTTTTTGACCCGCAGCGAGATTACGGCGATAGAATGCATTCGATTCCTCAGCTGTGGAGTAGCCAGCATACTGCCTCACGGTCCAAGGTTTAGTTGTATACATTGTTGGGTAAGGTCCCCTGACGTAAGGTGGAATACCTGGCCAAGTATGAAGAAAATCGAGACTGTTGATGTCGCTTTCTTCATATAATGTTTTTATGTCTATCCCTTCTGGCGTTTCAAAATAATTGGAATTTAACGCTTTGCCAGATGTATTTAAAGAAGCCGACGATTCATTATCCTTTGATTCAGCATAGAGGGGAGTAGTTGCAAAATTTGGTATCGTGCTCATGGTTTAATCAATCCGATTTCTTCCGCTATCTCCTGCAGCGTGTCCAAAATTTTATCTCCAGAGTAAATTAATTTATCTAGTCCTAATTCGTAAAGACTGCTCTCTTCTACCCTTGGTCCACCCGCTAAAACTATCATCTTCGATGTCATAGAACGTAATGAAACTATATTCGACTCTAGGGTTTCTTCGTAAACGCGGTCAGAAGAACAAATAATCAAAAGATCTATATTCTCTTCTTTAATGGTCTTTTCGACCGACGTACTATCACCATCAATTTCCTGCGTTTCGATACCGCCAATAGCCATATAATTTTTAGCAAACACTACCCTAGCTGTGTAATCTGCCGGCTTTCCAAGTCGCACTATTAAACCCCGGGGTCTTCTTCCCTTTTGTTCCAGCCAGCAGTCACTAAGATCTCTTAAAGTTTCAAAATCCTCACTTAGCCTATGCGGCTGAATCGGTTTTATAAACTTAGTTCTTTTGCCTAAAAACCTGATAAGAACGGACAAATCAGCGCCCAAGGCAGCCGCTTTATGAATGTTATCAAAATTTCCATTTGGATTTACATCAGCTGGACTTAGGATATTTTTAGTTTCAGCTTTCAATTTTTTTTCAGTCCTAACTAAACCTGGCTCAAGTTTTTCATGAAGGTCTGGAAAGCTTGAAACTCCTGTTACACTATCACGCCGATTGTCTATATTTATTTTCCGTTTTTTCCATGCTTCCTCAACCATTTCATAGATACTTCCGGAGAGAAGCTTTTGACAAAAACCGCCCTCTCTTTCTATCGATTGAAAAATCTGCCAGCTTTTTAGAGCAAAGGTATCTGTTAGATTTTCGACATAGAAGGACCCCCCCGCCGGGTCGGCAACATTGGAAATAAACGATTCTTGCTTGAGGACATTCTGAATGTTGCGTACCACGCGCCTATCAAAACTGCTGGGAGAACCAACAATATGCGTATGCGCAAAAAGGGTTACTGTATCAGCTCCCCCGGCAACCGCGGAGAAACATGCGCAACTAGCTCGCAGCATATTCACAGAGACATCGCGGCCACTCAAAACTCGTTTTGATATATTTGCGTTTAATACTGGACTATTAAACTCAATTAACCCACCACAACTTTCAACAATGCGCCCCCATAAGAGACGGAAAGCCCTTAGTTTTGCAATTGTGTAAAAAACATTTGTTCCTATTGGCACCGTGAAGGAGATTTGCTGCAGCGCCTCATTCAGGCTCAAACCATTTGCCGTCATTGCCCTCAAATATTCTACGGCGATCGCCATAGAAAATGCCAAGTCTTGAGTTTCGGAAACACCTCCTTCGTAGAAAATACTCGTATCTACAAGAAACGATCGCATTGCAGACATATTTACTACTGCCCAGGAAGCCAACTCACAACCAGACGTCAATTCGTCCCTTAAGGAACCAAATGGCTGTCCTGTCTTAGCTAAGTTTCCAAGCGGATCTACACCAAAATTTCCATTAATAACGTCTTTTCCAAACTTATTTTTTTCAAAATAAGCGGCGAAAATTGCTGCAACGGGCAGCGAGGAATGAGATGGCAGCAGTTGAACTTCGATACCCGTTAAATCAATCCCATCGAAAAGCGATTCAACATCAGACAGACAATTTATATCAATTCCTTCTTCACTCGGTATTCCGTCCAGAGGCTTAACAACTAGAGATATTGAATCGACACCNCCANCAAGATCTTCTTTTAACTCTTTATTGCTTACCCTCACGCTTCGGGAAGAATAATACTGTCCTATCTTCCAAGTTGCTTTTTTCCTGCTGTCGTGCAAGTGCTCTCGTATTTTTGAAATAGCACTATTCTCAGTCGATGATGGATCGAGTAACTTGACTTCATCACGCTGGTAAATCGGTTGCAACGAGAAACCTTCGTATGTTTCACGTTCGTACAGGACGTCTATTGATTTTCCACTTAAGGCAGAATCAACCAGAGTTTCCCAATCCTGACGATTANTAGGTTCGAATCCTTCTAAAAACTTGATGGGCAGTTCATCTTTATCTTTTTTCATTAGAACACTTTAAATACCGAGATTTCATAATTCTTGAAATTTATCCAATTTTTTTAAAAACATGCTAGAAGCTTTTGCAAATATCAGGCTCAGAAATTTAAAAAATNTCTGCNTAGAAGAAGAAACCGTCTAATATATCAGCTTNAATCTATCTGACAGGTACTATTTGAACTACAATTTTAATCGTCGTCNCCCTCGCTTGCCAGGCTGGCCACAGGCTTTTGCCCCCGCGGCATAGCTAGAACTGCGACCGTAATTATCAATGCAGCAATCGCGGATAACGTAAACATTAAGGTAAATCCTCCAGAATCATCATACAGCCAGGCAATTGACGGTACAACAGCTGCGGATACAGTAAACGTCAAGACATATTTGACAGAGTAAACCCTACCGCGCCACGTATCAGGGGTGTATCGAGCTATTAAAGTATCATTTATCGGTATTTGCCCAAAAACTAAAACCATTATCACCAAAGATATCAGGACCATTAGCCAGCCGTTTGTAAAAGACGCCAAGTATAAAAATACCGCCTGAGCAGCGACAAATGCTAGAAATATCGGTTTTATTCTANATTTATCTATGGCATTTCCCACAACGATTTGGGTAAAAGCTGCCAAGGCGTAAACGACCGATGCTATGGCACCAACCTCCGTTGAACTCATAGCAAATCCCGANAACGTGTCATCCAAAACTTTCGGTAAGGATACAGTCATAGAATTAAAAATAAAGCCGCCTACGGTTGCTGTAATCGCCACTACCAACAAAACTTTTTGCCAGTTCCTTGATGGATTTACTGATTTTTTGGCGGATGATTTAATTTCTAAATCAGTTGTTTTAACTATCCGTATCCAGCCTAAACCTAGACCAACAGACGCTAAGCCCACCAAAAAAAACGCTTCACGCCAACCGGCGTAGTCGGCAAAAAGTCCAATTGAAAGGGCCGAGGCCGCAACACCCATATTTCCCCAAACACCGTTTACACCCAGGCGTCTGCCCACGTCTCCTCCCCCTTGTGAGACCATCGCCAGGCCCACTGGATGATAAATCGCTGCGAAAACTCCCATTAACGTTAATGAACAAATAAAGTGCCAGATTTCCTGGGATAATCCAATGAAGAACATTGAAACTCCCATACCAATAAAAAACACTGATATCATGAATTCCCTACTTAGACGATCAGCGAGCCATCCCATAGGTAAAGAGCAAATCCCAAAAGCTATAAAGCTACCTGTTGCCAGTCTTAATACATCACCGTATTCGCTAGAAAGATCAACTGCAGCAAGCGCAGCGACAGCTGGAAACATCAGCATGAACAAATGGTCTATGCTATGACCAATGTTCAAGAAGAAAAATCTAGCCTTTGGCATGCATACCCCCCGCAACTCATATTCTCTAGAAAGGGAAGCTTACACTAACTTGCCTCAGTTGAAAATATAACCTNGCTAAGCCGAAACATCCGATTGTTTGTTTAACGGCTTATTGAATTTAAGTGGGTATCAGTTTGTTATCGGAGTGGNCATTGTTGGCTGAACACCTTCTGGCTTTCCAATTATTGCAAACATAAGCTGCTCTTCGCGAAACAATCGCTTGGCAACNCGTTTGAGTTGGTGTTCTGTCACTTTGTCGATCAGCTTGGAACGATTGGAAAGATATTCCACNCCCAATCCATATCGCTGCAAGGCAACGAGAAGCCCAGCTATACTCCGAGAGTTTGTAAATTGCAGTCCGTAGGATCCTTTCAGATAGCTTTTTGCGTTTGCCACCTCCTCNTTAGTAGGTCCGTGAATGCTAAATTCTTTCCAAATTTTTCTTAAAAGTTGTATGGATTCTTTTACTTTTCCATTCATNGTTGAGGTGCTGCCGAGTATTAATCCGGAATTCTTCAAGGGGAGTGGGTACGCCGATACNCTGTAAGTCAAACCTCGCTTCTCCCTGATCTCCTCAGTNAACCTAGAACCAAACCCTCCCGAAAGAATTTCAAATAATATCAAAGNNGGAAACCAGTCAGGGTCTGTCCGCAGGATTCCTTCGTGACCAAAAACGACCACCGATTGCGGAATTTCACGCTCAACAATTATTGTTTCCCCATGATTTTGAAAACTGGCATTACTAATTTTTTTTAAGTTNGACCGATCATTTAAACTACCAAAAACTCTATCTATTGCGAGCTTAAGCTGGTCTTCAGATATGTTGCCTACCACCCCCACAATTAAATTATCTTTTGCAAAAAGATCTTTTCTTACTTTCTGCAGGTCNGCATGCGTTATTCTGCCAATGGAGATTTCTGTCCCTTTTTTTGGAAACCCATAGGGATGTGTGCCGAATGCCCCCTTCCACCAAACCCGGCCGATTAGACCATTTGGTTTCTCTTTGACTGAGCGAATACTAGCAATGATTTGATCTTTAACCCGGCTAACTGGCTCAGGGTCAAAACGGGGGTTGTTTATTGCCAAAGCCAGTAAATCTAAAGCAGTATCAAGCGTCTCCGTCAATGTAACCATAGATCCGTCAAAATGGTCTCTAGATGCATTAAATGACATGGATATTGAATTTTCGTTCAGTTTTTTCTGAAACTCTTTTGACGTGAGTTCACCAGCCCCTTCATCCAGAAGTCCAGAAAGTAAGTATACCAAGCCATTTTTTTTAACCGGATCTTGATTNGTACCNCCGCTGAAGGAGAATTTAANGGTAACAATTGGNTTTTTATGGTCTTCAACCAACCANACTTTTATTCCAGACGCAGTATCGATCTGCTTCACATTCAATGCTTTCGCNGAGAANCTCGTGATGATTAAGCAANCGAAGATCACGAATAACTTTATAGAAATTTCAATGCANGTGTTCATCTTTTACATATCAGCCATTAGTTTTTATTCTTTGGAGTTANAATAGCGGTAACAGACTGCCGCAGCTTGAATACGTATTCGGCAGCATTTTTTATTTCCCTGAGAGTGACAGCGGCTATGTTCTCAGGCCATTCCTCAATTTGACCCAGTTTTTGCCCGGAGAGCAGTAAATTACCTATTATTCTAGCAGGCGCTGTAACACTATCTCTGGCAAATACCGCTGATCTTCTAAGCCTTGTTTTCGATTTTTCTAATTCTATCTCTGTCACCCCGTAATCTAAGATGCGCTGGATTTCGTTATCGATAGCATCCTCCAATTCAGCAATGGAAACATTACTTTTTGGGCTGGCATAAACCCCAAAAACACTGGGACCTAAATTAGCCGGGCTATACCAGGCACCCACGGAAACAGCTAACTTTTTATTGACGACCAGCTCTTGGTACAATCGGCTTGAAGTACTATTACCCAGAATATCACTAAGCAGCTGAAGTGGGTATGCGTACTCAACCCTATCGAATTGATAGCTGGGTGCTAGATATCGCCGGGTAAATTGAGCTAGTCCAACCTGACTACTCGCCATCAAAATCCGCCTGCCTGCCACGTGGGGCGGCTCCTGGACCCTATTTCTTTTCACTTCGGGGCCGCGGGCGATGGGACCATAATATCGTTCCGCAAGTTTCCTAACGTCATTGGGGTACACATCACCCGCAACAATCAAAACCGCATTATTGGGCACATACCATTTACGATAAAATTCTAGAGCCGATGCGCCATCCAACCGCTTTATTTCATGCTTCCAACCTATAATTGGGATCCTGTATGGATATGCCAAGAACATCGTGCTTGTTACTAATTCCCGCATTTTGGCCTGATCACTATTTTCAGTGCGAGTATTGCGTTCCTCTAATACGACATCTCTTTCAGCTTGCACAGATGCTTCATCTAAAACCAAATTACTCATCCGGTCAGATTCAATATCCATTACCAATGCCAAATTATCGGGTGTTACGATTTGGTAATAAGCAGTGTAGTCGTAGCCGGTAAAAGCATTTTCACTGCCTCCATTCTTGGCAATAATTTTTGAGGCCTGTCCAGGGCCATATTTTCTAGTGCCCTTGAACATAAGGTGTTCAAGAAAATGAGCCAATCCAGATTTTCCCTGAGGATCATCAGCAGATCCGACTTTGTACCATAGCATGTGGGATACAGCCGGCGCCCGATGATCTGATACTACTATGACTTGCAAGCCATTATTTAACGTAAAACTTATAGGATCGAATACTTTAGCAAAACTAGAGTTGGCTTGAGGAAGAGCAATTAATATAGAGAGGAAGACAACGGAAACAAAATTGTGATATCTGCAACTCTTCACTTTGACGTACCTCGAAGACAAATTTGGCAAATACGCTCACTTCACGGCGTGTAAGAATAAGGTAAAAGAACTTTGGCGGAATTCAAGTTATGATAAAATCTATCGAAATAGCTTTTTTATGAAATTACCTTTGCCACGCTCAATAACGGGTGTCTCGCCATCGTTTATTGGCTTTCCTGCATCTTGATTAGACCTGATACGTTTCGATTCTGCTGCAGCATCCAAAAGTGATTCGTTAGCTGATCCACTCGGCCATTTTAAAAGCTTATCGAGAAAACGTTGATCGGCATAGATCAAATCTGCCGCCTCCTCGTTGATAATTTCCCTTATCTGCTTGTTTGCGGAATCAGCGCCCAATAACCTACGCAGATTTTTTTCTCCTGAAGATCCTGTAACACTGCTGTCAGGACCCGTATTCGCACTAGAATTATTTTTGAGAATTACACGCTTTACATCATTCATTTTTGAAACTTTTTGAGCTCGTTCAACTCCCGGAGCTGGAGCTCGCAAGGCGAAGTTGGGCGGCATACTAAGTGGTGCTTGACTTAAAACCGTAAATTCGTCTGGGGCCTGCTTATTTAGCCCCAGCTTCGACCGTATCTCTCCACACCCGGCTAAAAAAGGAACCAAGAGAATAGCTGAAATCAAAATTCGAAAAGTTTTTAATTCCATTTTTTTTTGGCGACGCAATGATGTCTCCCAGAAGTTTTATTTTTCAGTATTTCTTAATACAAAATTTTCATACAAAAAGAAACAAACACCTATCGTGATTGCAGAGTCTGCTATATTAAAGGCTGGCCAATGAAAGCCAAAGGCATGAAAATCCAAAAAATCAATTACTGCGCCATGATTTACCCTGTCGATAATATTCCCTACTGCTCCGCCAATAATCAAACTTAGACTGATTTTTGTTATACCTTTTGGTGCTTTTATTAACCAAATCAGCAGGCAAAATGTTATCAAAAGGGTAATTACTGTTATTATACGTGGCATTAATTCGCCATGATCTGAAAGAATTCCGAAGCTTACGCCTTTGTTCCAGACTGGTACTAGGTTTAAAAATGAACTCACCTCAAGACTAATGTTTGTGAGAAACAAAGCATCAAAGGCCAAGTATTTGGTGAGTTGATCGACCGCAGTTATTAAGGCCGCAAGAAACAAAGATTTTACGGTCAATCTATGCAGACTTAATTTCGAAACTTTTTTCATGAAGTTCAGCTACCGCCCCTTCGCACCGATTGCATATGGGCTTACCATTTTTTCCCACTTCCGGGAGAATTTTCCAACAGCGTTCACATTTTTCTCCATCCGCCGAACCTTGTACTACTGAGACGCTTGGAATTTCATCAATCCTGAAAGCATTATCAGGACCAACCCCTTCTTCTAAATTCACACCGGAAGTTATAAAAATATCCTCTGCATCTAGTCCTTGGAAAGCTTCTAATGCATTTTTGTCCATGTAAACAGTGGGGTTTGCCTNCAACGATGAACCAATTGNTTTCTCAGAGCGCTCNAATTCCAAAGCCCCAGTAACAACCTTACGTACATCACGTATAATGGACCATTTAGCAGCTAGAGCTGGATTATTCCAATTTTTTGGTATCTCCGNAAACGTCTCTANGTGGACCGATTTCTNGGAATTTCCAACCCGGGCCTGCCACGCCTCTTCTGCNGTAAAACAAAGAATAGGAGCCAACCACGTCGTGAGGCACTTAAAGAGAATATCTAANACCGTGCGCGTCGAGCGTCTCCTAACCGACATTAAAGNATCACAGTAAAGTACGTCTTTTCTTATATCAAAATAGAAGGCGGACAGATCGACGGAGCAGAAGTTGTGCAATTGTTGAAACAAACTGTGAAAATCAAAATTATCTACATCCCTTCTAATACTTACATCTAATTCGGAAAGTCTGTGAAGAACCCATCTTTCCAATTCCGGCATTAGTTCAAAATCTATTGATTCATCATCGGAAAAATCGCTCAAGTTGCCAATNACGTAGCGCAATGTATTNCGTAATCTTCTGTAGAGGTCTATTTGACGTTTAAGTATTTCAGGACCAATTCTNAGGTCTTCAGAATAGTCTGAACCCACTACCCATAAACGCAAGATATCCGCCCCGTTACGCTCTATGATATCTTGTGGTGCGGTAACATTACCCATTGATTTCGACATTTTTCTGCCGGATTCATCTAACACAAATCCATGGGTTAGTACTGCCTCAAATGGCGCGNTCCCCCNTGTGCCACTGGATTGTANAAGGGAGGTATGAAACCAGCCTCTGTGCTGATCCGATCCCTCCAGATACAANGACGCTGGCCACTTTAATTCTGGTCGCGCCTCTAAAACAAACGCATGGGTNGAACCGCTGTCAAACCATACTTCAACTATATCGGTAATCTGTTCGTAATTTCTTGCATCATAATCATCTCCCAGAAATCGCTGCGGGTCACTTGAATACCAAGCGTCAGAGCCCTCCGTCTCAAATATCTCGCCTATCCTGTCAATAACTTTCTGATCTTTTAAGGGTTCGCCAGTTTTCTTCTCAATAAATATGGTNATTGGAACACCCCATGCCCTTTGACGCGAAACACACCAATCTGGGCGCTGCTCTATCATGGTTCTTAATCTATTTTTGCCTCTGTCTGGAATGAAGCGAGTTGCGTCTATCGCCTCTAGGGCAACCTCCCTAAGTTCATTATTTTCCATTGAAATGAACCATTGTGGCGTAGTCCGAAATATCAGAGGCGCCTTTGAGCGCCACGAGTGAGGATAGCTATGTGTTAGACGTCCAACTGCCAATAGGGCCCCTGNNCCTTTTACTATCATTGCAATTTGATAATTGTCTTTGAGAACNTCTAATCCAGCTACTAANGGNACATGNTCATAAAACTTTCCAGCGTCGTCAACATTGGTCACTACCTCTAACCCATACTTTAAACCTAATTCGAAGTCGTCAGCCCCTGCTCCCGGAGCTATATGAACGAACCCGCTTCCCTGNTCCATTGTTACAAAGTCCGCTGGCAACATAGGTACAGTAAAGTTATACCCATCATCTTTTAAGGGATGTGATAATTTAGTTTTGTCAAAGTCTNTCCCGCTAAACGAGGCTAATTTCTTTGTATTCAGGATCCGTGCCGCGGCTTTTACTTCCTCTATTAGTTCATCGCCAACAACAATCTTTTCTCCAACAATTGCTGTACTTTCATCGTCAACATCTACTACCTCATAAACTCCATATCCGTAATCCTCACCATAAGCCACTGCCTTGTTGCCAGGAATCGTCCAAGGTGTGGTCGTCCAAATAATGANCGATGCACCGTCTAGTATGGAGTGCGGCGTTTCTACAATTGGAAATCTCACATGTATTGTCGTAGACTTATGGTCGTGATATTCGACTTCTGCATCAGCTAAAGCGGTTTTTTCAACCGCCGACCAAAGTACGGGTTTTGCGCCCTTGTACAAACCACCATTCATTAAGAATTTTCCAAGTTCTCTCGAGATCTGGGCTTCTGCGTTGAAACTCATCGTTGTGTATGGGTNATCCCATGTACCCGTTACACCAAGGCGTTTGAATTCGGCTGTTTGAACTTTTACCCATTCTTCAGCGAATTCCCTGCATTGCCTTCGGAATTCCAAAATTGGCACGCTATCCTTATCTTGACCTTTNGACCTATATTCCTCTTCTATTTTCCATTCNATAGGAAGGCCATGACAATCCCAGCCTGGGACATAATTGGCATCTTTACCTAACATTTGCTGGGATCTGTTTATCACGTCCTTTAATACTTTGTTTAGCGCATGCCCCATGTGCAGATGACCGTTAGCATAAGGAGGCCCGTCGTGAAGGATAAACTTTTCTTTTCCTTTACGATTGGTNCGCAACCTTTTCTCNAGCCCAATNTTTTCCCACTCCGCCAATATCTCTGGCTCTCGTTTTGGCAGCCCTGCTCGCATAGGGAAGCTTGTCTTTGGAAGAAAAATTGTATTTTTGTAGT
Source organism: Rhodospirillaceae bacterium (assembly GCA_002701455.1). Classification (GTDB taxonomy): domain Bacteria; phylum Pseudomonadota; class Alphaproteobacteria; order Thalassobaculales; family Thalassobaculaceae. Next base: position 6,460 of record NZVJ01000107.1, on the reverse strand, counting down.
CTACGGTCATCGCGTTTCCATCAAAATCTGGGCACCTTGCAATTTGCAAGAATNTCTCTTGCGCTCTTCGCATCCGCTGCAATTTGGGATTTCAAATCGTCTAATCCTTCAAACTTTAATTCTGGACGTATAAATTCCATAATACACACCGTCAGGCGTTTATCATATAAATCGCGTTCTATGTCGAACAAATTCACTTCAAACAAGGCGCCNCGATCATTAACCGTGGGACGGCGTCCAAAATTTGCAACTCCCGGCAACCATTTTCGCTCGTTTTCTATCTGGACGAACACGGCATAAACTCCGTGGCAGGGCTGCACAAGATCAATCACACGCAGGTTGCAGGTGGGGAAGCCGATTGTTCTTCCTCTTTGATCACCAGCTTCAACCAAGGCAGAAAATGACCATGGCCTGCCTAAGAGCTCAGACGCNCCAACAGGATCGCCTTCTGCCAGGCACTGCCTAACGCGTGTTGAAGAATACACCGCTCCGTCTTTTTCTGCGACTGCAGGTATTATAGTAACACCTATGTCAACTTGCATGGCTAAATTTTCTAATATTTCAGCTGTTCCCCTGCGACGATGGCCGAAGACAAAGTCGTAACCACACACAACGTGCTGCAACCGAAGGTTTTCCTTTAAAACACGAACAACAAAGTCTTCCGCAGACAGCTGTGCAAAACTTTTATCAAATTGAAGTTCAAAAATTAATTCGATGCCTAGTGTTGAAAGAGCTAGTGCTTTGGAAGCACTAGTTGAAAGGCGAAATGGGATACCGTCTGTTTGAAACAAAACTCTTGGATGAGGTTCAAAAGTAAGAATGGACGGCACTGTACCCAGCCTCTTGGCAAGCATTTTTGCTTGTTCAATAATTTTCTGATGACCGAGATGAACCCCATCAAAGTTTCCTACTGCTGCGACAGTATTCCAATCATCTTTATCAATTTCAGAAAGGCTTTTAATAACCCGTATTTCACTAATCATATCAGTCATAATTAAACGTTATGAATCGTCTTTCTTGTATTTCACACGGCAATCCGTGGATTGGTTGTTGTAGAAGTTATAAGAAACGCTTTGCTATACCTATTCATAAGGGAAAAAAAAAGACCTAATACTACCAGAATACTGTTTTGTTTAAAATATTGATTAAAATAGAAATTGTCATAAGCTCAATCCTAAAAAAAATTTTGAAATTTNAAAATAATCTCAATGTATTCACTGATTGGAGGTCCCTGAGTGGAAAACGAAGAAATAACTGATCAAGAAATTGAGAAAGCTGACCGGCATGCAGAAAAAATGGCGAAAAAGAAGGCTGCGCGTAATAAAATTATGGCTACCAAAACAAAAACCGGAGGTCTAATTATTGTTCATACTGGAAAAGGAAAAGGGAAATCTACTGCTGCCTTTGGCATGGTTTGNAGGGCAATAGGACATGGAATGAAAGTAGGAGTAATTCAGTTTGTTAAGGGCAAATGGGAAACAGGTGAAAAAAAAATCCTGGAAGCCTTCAGTGACCAAGTAACAGTTCATACTATGGGCGAGGGCTTCACTTGGGACACGCAAGATCTCAAAAGGGATGTTGCAGCAGCGGATGCCGCTTGGCAACAAGCGAAACTTATGATGCAGGATCCTAGTTATTCGATGATTTTGATGGACGAACTAAACATTGTACTCAGGTATGATTATCTACCGATTGATGAAATAGTAGAAACAGTAAAAAATAAGAGGGAAGANCTGCATATAATTATNACGGGCCGCAACGCTAAAGATAGCCTTCTTGAAATAGCAGATCTCGTCACTGAAATGACAATGATCAAGCATCCGTTTCGTTCGGGTTTCAAAGCTCAAGCAGGTATNGAATTTTAGCTCTTNTTTTCAAAAATCTNCCGTAATCCCTCTTTATAGGAGGGGTATNGAAGATCAACCATTAACTCGTTTTTCAAACGGCTAATAGTTAGAACTTTGCATTCACTATAAAACGAACGAGCCATTTTAGATAATTCGGCGTCTTCAAACGATATCGGTTCAGGTGGTTTGACCTGCAGCAATTCACATGCATATCGAGTGACATCTCCGCTGGCACACGGGTTGCCATCGGCCAAATTATAAATACCTTTGTCTTTCGGTCGCACCATCGATGCAATAATACTCGTGCCTATATCGTCAACATGGATGCGGTTAAAAACCTGACCNGCTTTCTCAATTATTCTGGCTTTCCCCAATATTACNTGGTCTATGGCGCTACGCCCTGGTCCNTAGATACCGGCNATNCGCATAATCTGCACTGAAACTNCGAGATCCTCATATGTTTTAATCCANGCGCTCTCTGCCGCCAGTCTTCTTTGACCTCTTTTGGATGTTGGNGNTGGTTNATCAGTTTCTGAAGCTATTCCCCCAGATCTATCGCCATAGACAGCTGGCGTNGATAGATAGCTCATCCAGGTTAAGCAAGGCGCCTTGCGCAACTCATNCGAATGCAACATCAGCGGAATTTCACCTTTATCGCTGGGTGGAATAGACGCAATGATATGCGTAACATCCGAGAAAATTTTCTCTGGTTCTCTTAATGGAGTTCCCTCATCAAAAACCATTGAGGAAATCCCAATGCTTTCGGCTTCAATTACCTTTTGTTGTGAACGGTTTGTCCCTGATACCTTCCAACCTAANGCCAAGAGACGTTTTGAGAGCCTAGTGGTTGAATAACCCAGCCCAAATACAAAAAGATGCCCCGGTTTTAAATCATTTGCTATTTTTTCGTCCATTTTTCGTTTCGGCCTNCTAAAATCCTCTTTTAAAGTACTTAAAGACATAAAACCATNTAATTGTAACCATTAGAACCCAATAACTTATTATTAATATAGGAACAAATAATACATTCTATTGCCTTCCATCAAAAGAAACGCGAGAATGAAAATGGTTGGGACATGCTAGCCATGACAACCATAAACAGGTCGTTCATTGATAGATCCACTTCGGAGATCAATCGCGGCAAGCTAGAGGAGTAGGTTCTCTCCCATATCTTCTGCCGCTTTTTTTGGAGAACTTATTTTGACAAAAGCTTTTGCCNCCTTACTGATGACGCGTAGGCCGACTTTTTATCCAACTCTCTGGCCGAGTCATGATTAAAATAGAATATGAAAAAGATGCTAAAATTATTTACGAACAATCTTTTTCTATTGCTCGTCAAGAGGCGGATTTGAAAGCCTTCAACGAAAAAGAAGCAAAAGTAGCAACCCGAATTGCTCATGCAAGTGGAATGCCTCATGTAACAAGTCANCTTCGGTTCACNAGCGGCGCTATTTCGGCCGGCATCTCAGCNATTCTTAAAGGAGCTCCAATAATTTGCGATTGNAATATGGTCAAGGNNGGNATTTCNATGANCGATAAATTACCNGNNAATGAGTTGCTCTGTTTCNTGNATCANCCNGAAGTGGCAAATATAGCCAAACACCAAAAAACAACCCGATCAGCTGCACAGATTGAGCTATGGCAGGAACATGTTAATGGAGCGATCGTTGTTATAGGCAATGCACCTACAGCTCTCTTTAGACTAATAGAAAAGATTTATGAGAAGGATTTTAATCCGGCTTTGGTAATTGGCTTCCCTGTCGGTTTTGTGGGAGCTAGCGAGTCTAAATCATTACTGAACAATTTTAACCCNATAATACCGCACCTCACACTATTGGGAAGGTTAGGTGGAAGCGCAATGGCTGCTGCAGCCTGCAATGCGCTTCTTAAACTCGCTGCGAAAAGTAACGACTATGAATGATGCGGTTTCAGAACCTTGGCTAAGCATCATTGGAATAGGNGAGCGTGGCCTTGATGGCCTAACCAATGAAGCCAAAATAATGATTACTAAAGCAGAAGTAGTCATTGGCGGCAAAAGACACTTATCCTTTTTACCGGAGAGCAAGCAGGAACGGATAAGCTGGCCACATCCAATAAGTGCGCTAGTTGANAAGATCTCGGAGTTCAAAGGCAGAAAAACTTGCGTCTTGGCCACTGGAGACCCTATGTGCTTCGGAATTGGAAGTACTCTTAGTAAAGCATTCTCGGTGCGAGAAATNATTATATTGCCTTCCCCCTCTGCCCTTTCCCTTACATGTGCTCGAATGGGATGGCAATATAAAGACGTCGAGTTGATTACTCTTCACGGGCGACCATTAGCCTCTATAGAGGCCTACTTACAGCCACTGGCCAAATTAGTGGTTTTATCCAATGATGAACATTCACCAAAAGAAGTTGCACANCTTCTACAGAAACGGGGTTTTGGAAATAGTCGGATTACAGTTTGGGAACATATGGACGGCCCCCTTGAACGGTGTTTGGAGGGAATAGCGGGGTCATGGGATGAAAAACCAGGGGCCGCTTTCAATACAATAGCGGTAGAAATTTTGAGTTCACCTGGGACGATTAAGAGGACACGTACCCCAGGCCTAAACGATGATTTGTTCATGAATGATGGAATGTTGACCAAAAAAGAAATAAGAGCCATCACATTATCCGCATTAGAACCTTATCCAGGTGGCCTTTTATGGGATATTGGGGCTGGATCAGGTTCTATTAGTATAGAATGGATGCGCTTAAGCGCCCGATCGATGGCAATTGCAATAGAAAAAAATCCAGCGAGGGCTNCATTGATTATTGAAAATGCCCGTCAACTGGGTGTACCTAACTTGGAAGTTATTAACGATCACGCTCCAGAATGCCTGAAATCTCTTCCTCGTCCAAATGCAATATTTATAGGAGGCGGAATTACAAAAGAGGCACTTTTTGATCAATGCTGGAATTCACTCCAAGATGGTGGATGTTTAGTATCAAATGTTGTTACTGTCGATGGGGAAGGACTCATCCTACAAAAACAAAAGCAGTTTGGAGGCTCTCTCACTAAAATAGCTATTTCAAAATTAGACCCAATTGGAAAATTCAGGGGATGGCGTCCACAAATGCCCGTGACACAACTAAAAATTTCTAAGAATTTGGGTGAAAGCATTCCAAATAATGAAAAATAAAATTTATGGAATTGGTGTTGGACCGGGCGATCCCGAGCTCATAACCATCAAAGCCAAACGCATCCTTGATAGAGCAGATCTTATTGTCTATCCAGCCCCAGAAAATGGTAACAGTATAGCCAGGAGCATTGCTGCACCTCACTTCCCCAAAGAGGACGAGGAGCTGCCTATCTATATCCCAATGTCGGCTAATCGGTTCCCAGCAATGAAAATATATCAATTAGCTAGCAAAAAAATTTTTCAAGCTGCCCAGGAAAATAAGACCATAGTTATTTTATGCGAAGGTGATCCCTTCTTTTATGGTTCTTTTATGTATATTTTTGGCATCATAAGCAAGAAATATACAGTTGAAGTAATACCGGGAATATCATCTCTTATGGCCAGCTCTGCAGTATTGGAATCCCCTCTGGCTGCCGGGAATGACATCCTAACAGTTATACCCGCCCCTTTGGAAAATGATGTGATTGAAAAACAGATAGAAATGGCCGATGCGGTAGCGATCATAAAATTAGGCAGGCACTTTCCGAGGGTCCGGGAACTCATAGATAAACTGGGCCTTTTAGAAAACTCTGTCTATATTGAGCGGGCTACGATGAGTAATGAACGAATTATAGATATAGGTGCTATTAATGAAAATGACGTGCCCTACTTCTCTATCATTCTTTTACACACTAGAAACAAAGCATGGCTATGACTGTAGTTGTAGTAGTATCTTGGTCGGGTTTAAAAACTGCGATGCTGCTAGCTGACCACTTAAAATGCGAAATCCACGGAAGGTTCTCTGAATGTGACGTAATTGTCGATGATTTCAAAGCGCACTTAAATGATCTATTTAAAGATAAAGCAACAATCGTTTTTGTTGGCGCACTAGGTATTCTCATTCGATTATTAGCGTCCTCAATTAGAGAAAAATCCGCAGAGGGAGCGGTTGTGGTTGTTGCTGAAGACGGGACCTCTGTAATACCGACCCTGGGAGGCCATGACGGCGCAAATGAACTTTCTTTAAAATTAGCGAACCTTCTAGGAATCAGGGCAGCCATAACAACCGCTAGCGATCTTCATTACAACGTGGCTCTTGATGCACCGCCTAAGCAGTTCCACCTCGCTAATAAAAGAGATTACAAGTCTTTTATGAGCAAATTGTTGTCCGGCGATGAAGTAAGCCTCCAGGGTTACTTGCCCTGGTTAACTTCTTCAGACCTGCCTATTAACCATAGTGGAAAATTGAAAATTTGCAGCTCCCATTTTTCAGAGGAAGGGAGCTCGAGCAGACTAATTTACAACTACGAGTGCCTTGCCCTGGGAGTTGGTTGCGAGAGGGGAACGTCAGCCGATGAGGTAATAACGCTTGTCCAAAACACAATCGAAGCTAATAAAATCTCAAAAGAAAGTCTAGCAATCGTGGCCTCGATTGAGCAAAAAATGGACGAAACTGCCATAAATGCCGTT
>NZVJ01000106.1 GCA_002701455.1 Rhodospirillaceae bacterium | reverse complement strand
GCTATCAGCGCCACAATAATTGGAAAACCGACGCCTAGAAGAGCAAGTTCCAGCCAGAACATTCTATTCTTTTCCTGGCCGAACTGTTCAATAAGCCAATCAGGAAGCTCAGCAATCTGCGAGATGTTACTACCAACCGATGCTAAAGCCCGCAAAAATCTATCGGTTTGTTTTTGTGCTTCGTCTAAAAAATGCCAGTTAGCTAGCGGTCTTGCGACATATTCAATACCTTTTACTTCTCGACTTGAGAATTGCTCGGTTTTACCGCTCTCCACCAAATGTTTTTTTATTGCTTCTAATTTTTGAAGAAATTGTTCACGTTTTTCTTCATCATCTATTGTCTCAATGATCTTGTTTAATGTGACTATATCCTGGCCATTACCAAGCGGTTGGTCCTTTGAAAAAGCAAATGACGANCTCGCTAGGNTTACAAACAAAACCAAAAGTATAAGCCAACTTTTTTTATTAGTTATTGTCATTGATACCATAAATAACTTCCTCTAAACGCAACTTTCATCTCTAAAGTTAACACTTGGAATTATTCTTTTTTAGCTTGCACTTATATTTGCTTCATTCTGATAAAATAACCGGATCAGGAGGCGCTTTTCCTAAAATCATATCTGCCCCCTTTTCCGCAATCATCATTGTACCAGCGTTGAGATTAGCAGAAAGCATCGAAGGCATTATAGATGCATCTATTATCCTAAGTGAGTCTATNCCTCGAACCTTTAATGTATCGTCCACAACAGCTGTGGGATCACTGGAAGGTCCCATTCGACACGTTCCCATGACGTGGTAGGTTGTACTGCCCCAATGCCGTGCCGCATCCAAAAGCTCGTCGTCTGTTTGCACCTCTGCCCCAGGATACTCTTCTCCATCGAAGAAGGGCTTTAGAGCATTCGAGTGCATAAGTTGCCTCGATAGCTTCATTGCTGAAACCGTTACTTTTCTATCCAACTCTTCGGATAAATAATTTGGTTGAATAAGAGGCTTTTCTAATGGGTCGGCTGAACGGGCTCTAACCCACCCTTTNCTTTCGGGTCTATGTTGCCAAGCTGCCACGGTAAAACCAGGATGATCNGCCAAAAGNCCATGATTTCCAAGTTTATAGCTCGCCGGAGCAAACACAAATTGTAAGTCATTAGTTTTCAGTTTTGGGTTTGAATGCCAAAAACCATAAACCATTGAAGGGCTCAAATTCAGAATACTCTTCNCTCCAAGGAAGTACTTTAATACTTCCCCAACCAGTGAGAAGCCCTTTGATTGCTCATTGATTGTACTAATATTTTTAACACGCCCGCAAAACCGAGGAGCGTAATGATCTCGAAGATTTTCGCCCACTCCATTAAGTTCGTGAACGACTTTCACACCAATTGATTTTAACAAATTTGGTGATCCTACACCTGATACCTGCAATAGATGCGGGGAGTTGATTGCGCCTGCTGAAAGTATGACCTCTTTATTGGCAAAAACGGTATTAACCAGGTTCGCGCCACCTTTTACTTTCAGCTCTACCCCGACCGCTTGTTTATCCTTTATAATAATTTTTGAAACGAAAGAATTTGTCTTTATTTGCAAATTAGGTCTCGATTTTGCTGGGTTTAAAAAAGCGCGCGCGGTACTAACTCGTCTTCTTTTAAAGGCTGTTCTTTGAACGTAGGATATCCCCTCCTGGANCGCACCGTTGTAGTCTTTATTTATTGGAATACCCAACTCCCCTGCACCGGTTATGAACGCATCACAAAGTGGGTGTCTATGATTTAGGTCAGTTACCTGAAGACCACCCTGCCTTCCACGGAAAGTATCATCTCCATCACCAATTCTTTGCTCGCATCTTTTAAAATACGGTAATACATCGAAATATCCCCAGCCACTATTTCCCCGTTGAGCCCAGCTATCATAATCCATTCTCTGACCGCGATTATAGATGTGACCATTAATAGAACTCGAGCCACCTAACGTTTTACCTCTTGGAACATCTATTGANCGATTAGCGGTCCAGTAACTCGGCTCGGCTTTATACATCCAGTTAACTTTCGGATTGTATAAGGTTTTTATAAATCCAGCTGGAATATGGATAAAAGGGTTCAAGTCTTTAGGGCCGGCCTCTATAAGACAGATACTGTATTTGCCGCTCTCACTAAGTCTATTNGCCAGGATACACCCAGCAGATCCTGCGCCTATTATCACATAATCAAAATTTTCTGGCATCTCAATAATTTTCAATCATTCATTAATATTGGCTCAAGCGGCTCTTTTCCCAGAATCATATCTGCCCCTTTTTCAGCAATCATCATGACTGCTGCATTAAGGTTTGCAGATAGCATATTAGGCATTATAGAAGCATCAATTACTCTCAACCCCTCTATGCCCCTGACGCATAGACTTTCGTCTACTACCGACAACGGGTCAGTTTCAGGTCCCATGCGGCAAGTCCCCATAACATGGAAAGTCGTTGTGCCACGCTCTTTGGCTACTTGCAACAATTCTTCGTCAGTCTTTACNCCTTCACCAGGGTATTGCTCATAATCAAAGTATGGCTTTAATGCTTCTGTTCTCATGAGGTTTCTCGCTAGCTTCATCCCGGCCAGCAAAACTGTTCTGTCTCCTTCCTCCTGCAAATAATTTGGTTGAATTTCCGGGGCCTCGAAAGGATTAGCTGTCTTTGCTCTTACAAAGCCNNTGCTTTCAGGCCTTTGCTGCCAGGAAGCGATAGTAAAGCCAGGTTGGTCGTCGAGTTGAGATTGAACGCCTTCCTTATAACTAGCCGGCGTAAAAGTAAGTTGAAGGTCCTTATTTTTTACATTTTCATCAGAATGCCAGAAACAGTAAACCAATGTTGGGCTCAAATTAACAATGCTGTTGCCGCCAAGGAAATATTTAGCTACCTCCCACCAAAGCTTTGNTCCTCTTGCTTTTTCATTAATAGTATCGATGTTTTTAACACGCGCTGTGAACCGTGGTGCATAGTGATCTCTTAAATTTTCACCAACTCCNGGTAAATTATGCACTACTGGAATACCCAGCTCCTTAAGCAGATTTGTCGACCCGATCCCCGATAATTGAAGCAGTTGAGGAGAATTTATTGCTCCTCCCGATAAAATTATTTCTTTTCTCGCGTAAATTTTCCCAGTCTGGCCTCTAGGCCCACCTTTTTTTAATTCAACGCCAAAAGCCCGCCTTNCCTCAAATAAAATTCTTGTAACCTGAGATTCAGTATATACTGTCAGGTTTTTTCTTGATTTAGCNGGATTTAGAAAAGCCTTAGCTGAGCTTACGCGAAGTCTTTTGTGTGTTGTACGNTGCACATAGGACACACCCTCCTGACTAGCGCCATTGTAATCAGTATTTGTCGGAATACCGAGGGAGTTAGCCCCTTTAATAAAAGCATCGCAAAGAGGGTGCCGCCAATCAAGGTCAGTAATTTTTAGGTTACCATTCCTCCCTCGATAAAGTTCATCTCCTTCACCTATCTTTTGCTCACAACGTTTAAAATAGGGTAANACGTCAGAATAGCCCCAACCAGAATTACCAAGCTGGGCCCAGCTATCAAAATCCATCCGCTGACCTCGATTATAAACATGTCCATTTATAGAACTCGAGCCGCCAAGTGTTTTACCTCTCGGAACTGCCACCACTCTTCCAGCTGTCCATTCGCTCGGCGACGCCTCGTAAAGCCAATTGACTTTGGGGTTTACCAACGTCCTCATAAAACCAGCTGGTATGTGAATAAATGGGTTCCAGTCGGGTGGCCCAGCCTCAAGAATGCAGACACTATTTGCGCCATCAGCTGTCAACCGATTGGCTAAGACACAACCCGCAGAGCCAGCGCCTATGATGATATAATCAAACTCTTCCATATTACNTTTCTCAGTGAACTACATCACGCTAATAAAAATACTACATTAGCATATCATTATTTTTTTGAGCCACTACTTACACCTTCTTTTGTTGTCTAAACACTTTGGCCACAAAGTATTTTAGTATCCAACTTTAACTTAAACTGACNACTTCTATCAAATCCGAGTATAACCATCCGCAGTNTTTTGATAAATGTTATTTCAACTGGCTTTCTCTTGTGTATAAGTTTATTGANAAATAATGCCTAACGAGCACATTTTAGGCCAATTTTGAGGAGTTTTTGAAATGGAAGCCGGCGCAGCCCTCGTTGAAATAATTACAGATGCTGGAATAGACACGGCTTTTACCGTACCTGGTGAAAGTTTTTTGCCGGTTTTGGAAGCAATGAGATTAAATAGGAATAGAATAAGGGTAATATCGGTAAGACAGGAAGGTGGCGGTTCTCTAGCTGCNCATGGTTTTGGACAATTAACTGGCAGACCTGCCGCAGTTTTTGTCAGCCGTGGTCCTGGAGCNACAAATGCTTCAATTGGCCTGCATGCCGCANACCAAGACTCAATCCCTCTAGTAATGTTCGTGGGACATGTCAGAAGTCATATGATCGGACGTGAGGCATTTCAGGAAATTGATCACGCCACGACATTCAAGTCCATGGCAAAAGCTGTATTTGTTCCATCGACGCCAGAAGAAATGATCTCGATGGCAAAAGAAGCTATAGAACTATCGATGGATAAACGGCCCGGGCCAGTTGTTGTTGTAATGCCGCGAGACTTTGGCGACGCTGAAATTGATTTTAGTACCGGTAGTGAGAAGCNAAATTCGCAAACAGGATGCAACACAGAAATTTCTCAANAATGCGATGACTTTGTAAAGGCACTAAAAAATTCTAAGTTTCCGCTTATTATTGCAGGCGAACTAGCAAGGCAAAAAAAAGGTCGGAGCGCTTTACTAAATTTTGCGAATAAACTGGCCGCACCAGTACTCGCAGCTTATCGATGCCAAGATGTCATTGATAATTATGACGAACATTATGCAGGTCATTTAGAAATCAATCCCGTAAAATATCAAGACAGCCTNATAGCAAATGCCGATTTTATAGTAGTTNTNGGAAGCCGTCTTGATGGCATTACGAGCCGAGAAGAAACTTTATTAAGCGACAAGTTGTGGGCACATATTCATGAGGATAATCTAGTTTTAGAACGCTTTGATGCTAAATTTAAGGTTACTGCTAGCGTTGCATCTGCTCTATCCTACCTCACCAATAGACTCGACGAACAAAAAAAAGAAACGGTGGCCTGGCGCGACGATGCTCACGAGTCTTACATCAACTTTTCGTCTCCTGGCTCTTACCCGGTATTTGGCGAGGTAGATCTATCGATTATCGCCGATCAAGCCAGAAAACGTCTTCCAGATAATGCTGTGATTATTACAGATGGCGGCAGCTATGCTCGTTGGATACACCGATTTTTTAAATTCAAGGCTCCCCTTACTCAAGGCGGTTCGGCTAGCGGGGCAATGGGAGCAGCTGTTCCAGGCTCGATTGGGGCATCACTCGCGACAAATGACGGACGGCCCGTAATAGCCTTTTGTGGAGATGGTGGATTCATGATGACGGGTCAAGAACTATCTACCGCCGTACGGGAAAATATCCCAGTAAAAATTATTGTTTGCGACAACAACGTGCATGGATCGATAATTAAAGGCCAACTAGACAAATATGGAGCTTCTAATGCCTTTGCTACAGTTATGGAAAGTCCAGACTTTGTTAAAATAGCAGAAGGATATGGCGCGGCNGTGTGGAAAGTAGAGAGCACGGCCACTTGGGACAGAAGCTTTACCCAAGCTTTAGACCATAATGGACCAGCTTTAATACATATCAAGTTTGATCCAAGAGATATAGCTCCTTATGGAAATGAAAAAGATGCTGTTTAATAGTATTCCTTATTCCGAAGAAGGATCGTCTGAATTAATTAGTCTTTAGGCGTTTTCAATATTGCGTTTCAGAAACGATAAAAGGCTCTATTTTCTCAAAAATTCTAAAACAGCTTCAGTCTGAACTGGAACATTAAGCGCGGGGGCATGACCACATCCCTTACATTCAACGAATTCAGGCTTTGGTCCCCTTTGCAGCATATCCTCTGTCATTTCCGGCGACAGCAAGTCCGAATATTCACCTCTCAACAGAAGAGTATTCGAAATTATCGAATCATAATAATCCCAAATAAGCCAGTCGTTTTTATGAAGAGTAAACTGCCTTACGATATTTGGGTCATAATGGGTTGTTATATTTCCATTTGGCAGCCTGCGGGCCGAATTTTCCGAAAACTTTCGCCATTCATCTCCTGGGATATAGCCAAACGGAGCGTAAATAACACGTAAATAACGCTCTAGTTCAGTAATTGTTGTAAATTCTGGAGGTGCCCCCACATACTTCACTATCCTATCCATCGCTTCTTGCGGTAACTCGGGACCGATATCGTTTATCACCAAATGACTTATCCGGTTTCGCAATATACTGCCAGCCAACCAAATTCCGAAGGCTCCCCCCATAGACGTTCCTACCCAACCAAACTCGGAAATCCCAAGTTTATTGCAAAGGTCAGTGACAATTTTTCCATATACATCAAAACAGTAGTCTGTATCGCCATTCGCCGACCAACTACTCAGGCCCCTGCCGATTGTGTCGGGTGCTATAACCCGGAAATGGGTAGATAGTCTGCGCGCCAATACATCAAAGTCATACCCTACTCGAGCTAGCCCGTGCCACGCTATGACTGTCGGCAGGCTTGCCTCCCCCCACTCCAAATAGTGAATTTCCCAACCCGCACACTCTACGTATTTTGAAATTGGAGATCGATCATTCATAGAATTACCCTTATTATTCTAATAAATATTTTTCTATAAATCATGTTATTAGAGATGCTACAATCCATAAACAATCAAAATCATGCAGCAAGTTTACCGGATATGACCATATCATTTCGAGGATATCCGCTATAGTTTCTTAGGTTAAGATAAATGTCGATTGGATTAAAATTAATTGATGCGAAAATTTCTTTTGGTGATGAGATTGTATTAGACCGTCTCAACTTAAGTGTACCAGCAGGCGAATCAACTGCTATCATAGGACCCGCAGCCTCGGGTAAATCAGTGCTCTTTAAATATATTTTAAATCTCTTAGATGGGCATGAACCAAACATTAAATTTTTAAATATTTCGAACGATAATGTAACAATAGAACCCGGTGAAATAGGCGTTATGTTTCAAGAGAACGCTTTATTCGATAGTATGACAGTTGCCGACAACGTTTCATTTCAGGTGCTTAATACTTTGTCATATACCAAGTCAAAAGCAAGAGCCACTGCAAGAGACCTTATAAGAGATGTGGGCCTCTCACCAGAGACTGCCAATCAGTATCCAAATGAGTTATCCGGTGGAATGCAAAAACGCGTAGCTTTAGCGAGAGCTCTTTCCAGTAAACCAAAACTGCTAATGCTTGATGAACCAACCGCTGGTCTCGATCCGATTTTGACATTCGATATATGTAATTTGATTAAGTTGAAAACACAGTTAGAAAAGATAACCCTTCTAGCTATTACAAGCGACATCCAGGTGGCGTTAACTTACTTTGAAAATCTGATTTTTCTTGAGAACAGGGAAGTGATATGGGATGGCAAAGTGAGCTCAATCAAGCACAACGAAGACAATCCTGTCAGTAAATTTATACGAGGTGAATAAGCGCCCTTTATATCTTGCGACGAAGGCAGGAATGACTTTTAATTTAGCTTAAGAACGCTATAAGAACCTATAGAGTTTTCTGACAAAACATCTTTTTTATGTATAAAAAGGGCTCGTCTCTACAAGAGATTTTATTTTTTATCGAGTATAATTTTTGTGACTTTNGTTCGTTAGGCTGCTTGAGCNGAGTCTCTTCCATTGGCAAACTTATTAACCGCATTAACCAANGATTCTACCAAGAATTCTTTACCAGATACGATCCTTGGATGAGGTGCACCGATGCCAATTGCTAATGGTCTTGTAGAGGGACCATTTTTCAGAAGAGTTGCCACCACACCTGCGCCTGGTGTAGCTAAGTTAGCGGTGATCAAGAAACCATTCTCTCTAACATCATTTACTCTTGCCATTACCTCAGATTCCACCACTCCTTCTTCTGGGCGCTCCGCTTCCGTATTTACACGACGCACCATTCTACCAATTTCATTATCATCTTTTTGACTCGCNAGCACTAAACCAATAGCGGTTCTAAACATCGGCCTTAACATACCCGGTCTGAGTTGGAANCTAAGTCTCTGATATGAGTTAACCACATGGATATACTGAGCCTCAACGCCATTCAATACTCCCAGAATAACGGTATCCCCAGTAGTAGAGTTGAGATCCTGCAACATAGTTAAAAGATTATCTTGGTTCTGTGGCCCGCCCATCAGCCAATTACCAAGGAGNCCAACCCTCACGCTCGGAGTATATGCTCGAGATCTGACATCGTAGTCAACAAAACCTTGGGATAATAGACTTTTCATTAGAGCTGACATACTCGATTGGGGNACNCCCATCAACCTCACCAACTCTGATATAGTAAGAGGTCGTTTAACATCTTCAAAACACTCAAAAATAGCCATTACCCTGGCAGCAGACTTTACAAAACCATTTGACATCGAATTATCACTTTAACTGTTCTAGACTCGTGATATATTAGACAACCTCAGATATATCAGTCCATCTTATATGTGATTACTATATATCATATTGGTGAAATACTTGATAAACTTTAATTCCATTTTGGAACCGATTCGTTGAAAATTGATGTCTACCGATTTTTTCCGACTATATCATCAAATAGTTCAGCAACATTTTCTAAACTATCAAGTCTAAGGCATTTTTCTAGGACGGATTCTGAGACGTCATCCCCATAGACAGGAGCAACTAACGAGTTAAATTTTCTAATAAGCTTAGCTTCTTGTTTATCCAAATCGCTTGCGGGAACACCCGCATCCGAAAATTGATGAAGAGATCTTTTATCCTTAAGGTGCACTATTACNTCGGACTGCATTCTTGAATTAAACGATTTNTCAATAATAGTTACTTTATCTCGCAATTCCACTAAATCCGCACGGCTCGCAATATCATCGCTGTAACTATGAAGACTACCCGTGTCAACATNCGCTAANGTCATAGCAGCTGCATGCCGCATACTNAATTTAACTTCTAAACCAGTTTGAGGCTCAGCGATATTACAAACCGTAAAATGTGTCTTTGGAACGAACTGTTCAACTTTTTCAACCTGATCAGCCTGAATATTATATTCCTCTTTTATTTGTTTTAATGCTTCGATACCTGCATGAGTTAAATAGCAAGCAGCATGGTATTTGAACAGGTTCTCCTCGACAGCGAAATTCTGACTCGCATCTGGCCTGACTGCGCGTGGCTGAAAACTCTCCGACTGGGTCGCTGCGAAACCTTGTGCGCATTCAATTGCATCGGGACGGCTAGTAAACCCTTGTTGCGCTAGACGAGCTGCAAACAAACCATTCGAAGCAGCTTTTCCTGCATGCAGCGGTTTACACATTGTGCCGAACATCGACTTCAAACCTGCTGCTTGCGTGGAGGCTATACCCAGCGCTGTGACAGTCTCTTCACCAGTTAAATTAAGTAAACGAGCCGCAGCAGCAGCAGCCCCAAAGGTTCCATAAGTTGCGGTTCCATGCCACCCTTTATCGTAATGACTAAATCCACTCATCTCAGCTAGAAGCGTTTCTACCTCGTAACCAGCTATAAATGCTGTTATGAAATCCACGCCGCAAACATCAATTTCGTCTGCAAGGGCCATAAGGGCTGGGACAACCGGAACTGTCGGATGCCCATTCATGCGTTCGTTTACATCGTCATAATCTAATGCATGCGAGGCAGATCCATTAACTAAAGCAGCCTGGGAAGCGGTAAGTCTTATATTATGTCCAATAATTCTTGCTGGCCCAAAAGCCTTCTCTGCCTCAGCAACAGCTATAATTTTATGGGTCAGGTCTTCGGCAGAACCCGCAACAGTGACCGCAATCCAGTCTAAAATGCAGTGTTTGGCCCATCTTATGGCTGAACTGGACAATTCATCTGCTTTTACGCTGGCAGCCATCTGTCCAAGGTCATTTGTAGGTTTGAGATTTTCTATGCCTTCCATTTTAAAGCCTCATTAAAATTATTTAATCTCTTTGTTGTTCTAAAAATTCATAAATCATACCATATCTCAAAGATGAAAAATTGTGTCTTAAAAAATAAATTATCGAATTGGTGTCCACATGAATTGACGATAATTTTTAAATTTGGTTTTGATTAACGCGTTCTCGATACCATGCATAAAGCCCGCTTCCTACAATTATGCATGCACCAATAATTGTAATAAAATCTGGAATGTCGTCAAAGATTATGAACCCTAAAAAGGTAGCCCAAACTAATACCACATAGAAAAATGGTTGGAGAACACTAGCCTCGGCCATGGATAAGGCCTTGATAACACTAATATGTCCGCATAAACCCAGCACGCTAGCCAATAAAAGCCACCCCCATTCCTCTATCGTCGGGGTTTTCCACTCCAATGGCAAGAAAATGGTCAATACCGAAAGACCAACTAAACCGGTGTAAAATGCCGATGTCCCAATTGTATCAAATTTAGCAGCCATTCTTGTTAGAACGAGATATACTGCAAAACCAAAGGCTCCCAAAAGCGGCAGAAATAAAATCGGTTGCCAGTTACCAAAACCAGGTCGGAGTATTATCAATACGCCCAGAAAACCAAGAACAACAGCGAACCAACGTCTGTGACCAACACGCTCTTTCAATATCGGTACCGCCAAAGCCAAAACTATCAGAGGCACCGAGGCGGCCATAACATGAGCATCCGCAAGCGGCAGATACCTAAAAGCATATGTAAAAAGGACTATTTCAAAAACTAATGCCAAGCCTCTAGCTATCTGAAGAAATGGAATTGATGTTCTAAGACCGCGCAGGCCCGAATAATGAACAGCTAATAAAAATCCAAATAAAGCAAAGAATAAATATCTTACCCAAAGAATTTCAATGACAGGTAACGATGAAGTGAGATGCTTTGAAACTGCATCCATAGAGCCAAAAAACAGCATTCCGATAATTTGCCATAGTATCCCTTTTGCGTTGGGATTGGTTTGATTGACTAAAGGCACGGTCATTTATATTTAAAATCTTTTTGCACGATATAACTGAAGATTTTTTTTGTAAAATAAACAATAAAACACTTTAGATTTTTCTTCTAAGCCACTGTTATATTGAAAAATTATATCCAAATAATTTTGCTTGGATTGCAACCTGATGATCGAACATGGGCCTGCCGTAATGAATTCTGCATCCTACCGTTTTAGCAGCCTTGAGAATAGCTGTCTCTTCAGGATTCATAATTATCTCAGCTACGAGTTGCGACGGATTTAGAAGCTTAGGGTCAATAGGCAATTTATCGTCTTCATTTAATCCTAGCGAGGTCGTATTTATTATGACATCAAAACCTTTTGGATTTGGCGGTGCGGGCTGCACTTCAGTATTTGGGTATGCACTGCTAACCGCTTCTACCAAAGCTTCTGCGGTACTCATAGTTCTATTTGCAATGCTCAAATGAGATATGCCAGAATCTGCTAAAGAAAAAGCTATTGCTCTCGCGGCACCGCCGGCCCCCACCATCAAAATTCTCCGCTGAGCAATCTCATGCCCTGCCGCTAATAACCCAGAAACAAAGCCGCTACCATCACAATTATCAGCTATTAATCTTCTATCCTTATCAAAAGCGGCATAATTAACTGCGCCAACAAGTTTACCCTGTTGACCAATTTCATCACAGAATTCCATTATTGGCACCTTATGGGGCAAAGTTATCGACATGCCTCCAAAATTCGGCATTGCCCGCAATCCCATTATAAACTCTGACAACCCCCTTGGGGGGACGTGCAATGGGACCATAACTGCATCAATGCCATGCTTTTCGAAAAGCGGATTAAAAACCGATGGTGCGCGTACGTGACTTATAGGGTCAGAAATACACCCAAAAACCCTGGTTTTTCCTGATATTTCTAGCGTTGCCTGCATCGTTCTTTCTACTTCAAAGACCTATTGTCAGTGTTAAGTAAGAATAACCTCGATTAATTGATTTTATCATCAGCTGCCAAACACGGTTTTGTTTGTGAGATTTGTATTTATAAAATCCCAATCGTAAACAACTCCTAAACCCGGTCCCTCGGGCACTGAGACAAATCCGTTACTATCAACACAATCCAACTGATCTGTGTAACCACACAAATACACTGGTGGGACAGCGTTTGGGCAGTCCGGCCCTACCAAAGCAACTTCATAAAAGTTTGAATTTCGCATTGCACTCATTATATGCCTATGAGCTGGACCACAGGCGTGGACTTCGACGTCAATACCGAAAGCCTCACCTAGATGAGCTATTTTGAGCCCGCCTGTAATTCCCATATCGTATTCCGGATCCATACGAAGAAAGTCTGTACCACCGGCTATAAGAAAGTCAGCCTTAGGCTCCACTCCTCTTACATGTTCTGTTTGAAGGATCGGCGTTTTAATCATTTCTCTCAATCTCTTGTGTGCAAATGCAGAAACCCCGGAGTCTCGAAAAGGGTCTTCATACCAAAAATATCCACCGTCATCACATGCTCTGCCAACATAAAGTGCGTCAGCAAATGTTTTTAGCTCACATGCTGGGTCAAGCATTAAAGTCATTTTGTGACCAACCTTTTTTGCCACATGCAGAACATTTTCCGCCTCTTCAACCGCGTCAGCCTCATTCCAGCCATGTATTTTAAATGCGCGATACCCAAGGTCATAACAATATTCTGCAAAGTCGGCAAAAGCTTCTTTGGAATCAAGGCCTCCATTTCTATCACCATGGTAGGTACTTGCGTATGCAGGTAATTTTTTACGGTATCCTCCAAGTAAAACACTTACTGAGCAATTTAGCTGTTTACCTGCCCAATCCCAGAGCGCTATGTCTATTGGCCCCTGCCCCATATGGTCAAATTGCCGAAGCTCACGCTTCATATCGTCGAAAATACCCTCCCGCTCTTCCGCTTGACGACCTATCAGTTTGGGCGCGAGGGTCTTTGCTTGAGCGCAGGTAGACGGAGTACTGCACCAGTGCGTTACATATTCCCCTTTGCAGCCGTCCTCAGTTATAATAAGCACTGCAAATTTCTCTATTCTCGAAACTGCACCCTTGGCATAACCTATTGCTCCAACCGAGTCTGCACCTGTTAAATTTCCTAAATTTGGCACATCAAAACCAAATTCGTGTATTTCAACTCGTGTTATTTTGGTCATTATTCATACCCCGCGGGCGGCACGAACCCCCCTATCTCGTCTTCTATTAACCTAGCGAACCTAATCGTCCTTAAGTCGTTCAAATAAGGCCCGATAATTTGAATTCCACCCGGCAAGCCAGATCTAGTCAAGCCTGCTGGAACAGCTGTAGCTGGAAGATAAACCACGCCGGGCAGCCCTGCCCAGAAAAGCTGGTCAACTGTCGGTTCCCTGCCATTATTTACAGGTATTGTACGGTCAGCACGATCGCCCTTTTGGTCGTGAGGAAATGCTGCCGAAGCTGCTACCGGCGTTATCAAAAGATCATATTCTTCAAAAAATAAATCCCATTCACGCCGAAGCAACTCCCTCTCCTCATTCCAAGCTAACCAATCCTTATGGCTCAATGAAACGGCACGATCCACAATTGTTTTATAATTTAAATCGTTTGGATCTGCGGATAAAGCTCTCTGCTGGCATGCCGTCAATTCCTCATCGCTTAACCGACTTCCAGTTGCTGCTCTTAAAAGCATCAGATAAACAAGATGCGATCTTGCTGTATCTCTTACTGGCGCTGCATTGTCTACTACGTTGCAACCAAGCTTTGCCAACATATTAACCATATTTTGAATGCAGTCGGTTAACTCATTGTCTTGCTTGCAATTTCCGTCCTCCAGAAGCACCCCTACCTTAAAGTCACTAAGTTTTGTTTTATTACAATCTGGAAGATTTAAATTCTTGCCCTCGGATGACCGGCCTGTA
>NZVJ01000105.1 GCA_002701455.1 Rhodospirillaceae bacterium | reverse complement strand
ATAACGATGGATTAAAGAGAAAGAAAGAAGAATTATCAGTCAAAAATTCTAATTTGCTCAACGGTAAGCCTAGTTCAGGAGTTTCTGACTCAAGGTTTCTTTATGTCATTTTAATTATAGGCGGGTTAATCACGGCAATTGCTTTTGGCGTACGGCAAGGCTTTGGAATTTTCTTAACCCCTATTTCACTCGAATTTGGTTTTGGTAGAGAAATTTTTGCATTAGCAATCGCGTTGCAAAATCTAGTTATGGGAGTTGCACAGCCATTTGTTGGTGCCTTTGCAGATAAATTTGGCGCTTTTCGAACAATTGTCATGGGGACATTATTGTACAGCTGTGGGCTGATTCTGATGGCTTTTTCAACAACTCCGGATATGTTTTATCTGAGTGCAGGTGTTCTGGCTGGTGTAGGTCTCGCGGGTTCAGGGCAGTCACTAATTATGCCGGCTGTAGCTAAAAGATTTCCGGCAGAAAAGCGTTCTTGGGTCCTTGGAGTTGTGGGCGCCACCGGTTCGTTAGGAGCGTTTATTGCTCTGCCAGTTGGTCAATATTTTATAACGAATCTAGGTTGGAGTGAGACGTCATTAATCACCGGTTTTTTATTACTAATTATAATTCCATTGGCATTTGTTTTCCGAAGCTCAGACTCATCGCAGCCTGTTGAAACTGAGCGTAAAGTCTCCATGAAAGAAGCTTTAATCGAAGCTTTCAACCACAATGGTTTCTGGTGTTTGTGTGCGGGATTTTTTGTATGCGGTTTTCACGTAGTTTATATTGGTGTTCATCTTCCTTCCTATGTATTAGATCTTGGGTTATCCGCAGAAACAGGAGCATGGGCTTTAAGTATTATTGGATTAATGAATATTGTAGGAGGTTACTCCGCGGGAGTGCTGGGGGGGAAGTTTCCAAAAAAGTATCTTTTAAGCGGTTTATATTTGGGAAGGTCTCTCGTAATGGTTGGATTTATACTTCTCCCGCCATCTAATATTGTTGTCTTTGCTTTTGCAGTTTTTATGGGGTTGTTTTGGCTCAGCACTGTACCTTTAACAACGGGACTAGTAGCAGACCTATACGGCACGCGTTACATGACAATGCTTTACGGAATCGTTTTTCTGTCTCATCAGTTAGGTGCATTTTGCGGTGGATGGCTAGGGGGGTATGTTTATGACACAACCGGCTCATATAATCTCGTCTGGTGGATTGCCGTCGCTCTAGGATTGATCTCTATGCTTGCCCATTGGCCAATACGCCCCTTGACCAGAAAGGAGTTATCTCCTGCTGTTTGAAATTTCTGGTTGGAATAGAACCTAATTGAAAACGTTATTAAACTTATTAAGAAATTTGCGGCGAGCGTTGTCGGCTGTGCATGGTTGTATTTTTATTTTTGGAATTTTTCTGAAATTTCCAAAAAACCGTCTAGCTTCTGCCTGAGAGAAGCCAGCTAATTGGGTTGCTTCGATATAAGCAGCAAGACGGTCCGACTTTTTAATCAGTTTGACAACAGAAATTGGAAGAATTGGAGGCAGACCAAACCGAAGATGTATTGCGGCTTGAAGACGCTGTTCAACACTTCGGTATTCGTCGCCAATCATCGCTTTAAAAGGACTTATCATATCGCCAATAACATATTCAGGCGCATCGTGAAGAAGCGCTGCTAGCCGCCATTTTATTTGCTTTTGGGGAGTTGTTTCAGAAAATAACCTTTCAACTAGAAGCGAATGTTCAGCAACCGAATATGGTTGTACCCCTCTAGTCTGTCCGTTCCATCGAGTGACTCTCGATAGTCCAAGGGCAATATCGGTAATTTCAACATCCAATGGAGATGGATCAAGTAAATCTAAACGGCGGCCACTTAGCATTCGTTGCCAAGCCCTTGGACTACTGTTCTTCTTGCGTTTTATCATTTTTTCCTTGTTCTTTTTTTCGCGGTGTTATCCTTTTTATCAAAGAAATAAAAGATCATTAATGCTATTGAAGGAAGGCTTATGATAATTAGTACCCTATTAAATATGCCAATACTTTTTGTCTGAAAGTTTTCGAGTTCCATAATTGTGAGGCACCGTTCTCTCGATGCAGTCTCATAATATAAAGTTTTACACTTCAGCTTTTGGTTGCTGTAAGTTTTAAGAGTTGAAGATGAAAATTTTTCCCAAGTGAATGAAACTGTAATTACGCTCCCTATCACCCAGATAATTGAGCAGGTAATTAGACAAATAAGCAGAATTTTTCTTATTTTCAGCAAGGATATATTTCCCAATGTATAAAAAGTTCAAAATAAATGGATATGCAAGTTTATTTTTATTCTTTAAAACCTTAGGGGTGCCGGCTTAGCAATCAAACTGGCAGACTTTTGAAAGCAAAGAAACTCAACTATGAATGCTACGCCCAATATAGTAAATCAAGGGGATGAAGCCGAAGTTAAGGGTAATGATATTAGAGTAATGAGTCTGGTCGGAGTAGCTCATTTTTTTAGTCATTTTTACATCTANTTATTACCGCCGTTATTCCCGTTTTTAAAAACTGCATTTAATGTCTCATATACTGAGCTCGGTTTGCTCATGGCTGTATTTAGCGGCACAACTGGCTTAACGCAAATACCTTTTGGCTTTTTAGTAGATCGTTTTGGTGCAAAATTTATATTAATCGTGGGACTTGCTGTCGAAGGCATAGCTTTCAGTTGCATGGGTTTTGCTCCAGGCTATCCGTTTCTTGTTGCTTTAATGTTTTTAGCTGGTGCAGCAAATGGAGTCTATCATCCGGCAGATTATGCGATCTTGTCGGCGTCGGTTTCAAAAACTCGAATGGGGAGAGCCTTTAGCTTACACACATTTGGCGGATATGCTGGATTTGCTGTTGCGGGGCCAATTATTATCCTGCTTAATTCTACCATCGGTTGGAGTTCCGGCCTGTTGATATGTGGATTAGCAGGAATAGGAACAGCCTTANTGTTGATGGTTTTTTCACGCGACTTAAAACATTCTNTCTCAACTAACGACAGCGCTTTAAATCAGAAAACTCAAAATGAANTGCCAGNTTATAGCGGTATAAAATTACTTNTATCTNCACCTATTTTGATGTGCTTAGCATTTTTTACACTCTTATCGCTTGGTTCTACTGGTATAGCCAGCTTCCTAATTGTTGCACTTGGGCAACATCATGGGACTGCGGTTGAAACAGCGACTTTAATNCTGTCAACNTATCTAGTTTTAGGAGCAGTTGGCGTGTTGTTAGGGGGATTTGTTGCTGACAGGACACAAAAACATAACGCCGTAGCAGCACTTTGTTTTTTGTCTACCGCATTAATTATCGCAAGTGTTGGGTTTTTTATTCTAGAAACTTATGCTCTATTCATTCTTCTTGGGTTGATGGGTTTAATGCACGGGGTAATAATGCCCTCTCGCGATATGATTGTAAGATCAGTCACGCCTGANGGTGCATTCGGAAAAGTTTTTGGATTTGTAACATCTGGCTTTAGCATCGGAGGTATAATTGCTCCGCCAATCTTTGGTTGGATCCTAGATCAATCGCAGCCTTCTTTCCTATTTTTTGGTATTGNTGGGATAATGCTTTGCTCAATGATGACGGTTTTTACCTCGGGGCGCCGCCGCGCCAACTAGTGCTTCGCCNCATCTTACCTAATTGTTGTTCTCGTGCCCAAACATATAATCCGCTTGCAATTATTATCGCAGTGCCCAACCACGTCCAGCCATCTGGCGCTGTATCAAATATTAATAGACCATATACGGTAGCCCATATAATTTGAAAATATTGAAACGGAGCAAGTATTGAGGCTGANGCCCTCTGATNTGCTTTTATAATGATATAGTGCGATCCACCCCCAATTGCGCCGATTAAAAGTAACATTAAAGTTTGNTCTANAGTTGGNGTCTGCCAATAGTGCCAAACTATTGCTGAGGAACCTANCATCCCAACTAAAGCTGTGTAAAACCACATCGAAATAGCAGTTTCTGTGAAGCTTAAAGTCCTTGTTAATATCGTGAATAAGGCAAAGAAAAATGCAACACCAATTATTAATAGATAAGCCCAATGTATTTCCTGAAACCCGGGTCTTAAAATAATTAATATACCAAAGAATCCAATTACAACAGCTGACCATCGACGGATGCCAACTTGTTCTTTCAACAAAGGAATAGAGAGTGCGACAACAAAAAACGGGGAAATAAACATTATAGAATTTGCTTCAGCCAATCCAATGTATCCGATCGCAGTGAAGAACAGGAACGTGCATAAAAGCAATAATATCCCTCGAATGATTACTAATTTAAGGTTATTCACCTTAAATAGCTGCTTTATTTTTTTTCCTGGAAACATTAGTAACATCAGCAGAAAGTGGGCGGTAAATCTTCCCCAAACCACCATTGCAACAGGCAGGTCTTGCCGCGCCAATTTTACAACTGTATCTGATGTTACGAACAAAAACCCTGCTAGAATGGCGAGCAAAATACCAACTACAACTGCACTGCTATCGGAGTTGAAACTTGAATTATCAGTTGGTCTATCATTTTTGGGAATAGGCATTCAATTTTGCTTTAGCTTTAATTTTTTTGCGGGTAGGNTCTTCGTTTAATTTCTTAGTTATGCGCAACGAGTTAAATAAATATAGAGCGTNTTCTAGCAAATGATGANCTGACGGCTTGTCCAAAAGATACTGAGCTATTAGTTCCCGTAGAGNGGTTTAGGGACGTGCCCGCTCTCCTTTGCAGTACTGGCGTTTTGCCTTTAATTTTTTGCAAAAATTATTTGCACTGGCTTTTGTTTTGAAGGGGGTACCCATTAGCCTTATGAATGTTCCCTTTTTTCCCGCGTCAAATTCCGTTGTCGCAAATTTTAGCCCCCGGAGCTCACTAGGAAATTTCTTTTTTAATGCTTTCCATCCACGTCTAGCACCTTTAGCGCTTCTATAAGAGGCAAGGTGAACTCCATACTTACCACTCTTTTGAACTTGCGGTGAAGTCACCGAATTCTCTTTCTTGCCTGGTTCAGCATTCTTTTCAATTTTAGCAATCATATCTTCGAGCTTAGCTATCAATGCATTAACTTTAGCATTTGCAGATTTGATCTGTTTTCTATCCATCAAAAGGTCGGTATTTCCTTCAAGTTTTTTCAACGTAACTTTATGTTCTTCTTCTGGCCGAGTGATTTTTACCGGGATTTTGCTCGTTCTAGCATTAGATANTTGAACCGATACAAGTTCTTTTTGCGACTTCGTTTTTCCAAAGTCCCTCACACGCANAACATAATTTTGTACTACCGGAGAATAATANAAATCTTCTTTGATTCCTTTTCGATTGCATGAAATCTGGAANGTTGTGAAATCACCTGCTGTGACATTTAAGTCTTTTTGTCCAACTACTAAGCATTTTTTTTCATCTCGCCATCCTGTCGGAACATTCTCGCTATTGCCCCTTATGCCGAAAGACACAGTGTTGTTTTCCTTAAGTGGGAAGAGGGCTTCAGGGTTACCTATCAGCGTTTGACGACCCCTTCCTAATTCTGCATGGGAAGACCAGGAAAGTTGCGGAGTTATTATATCGTTAGTTGTTGTCCACATATCCCCTTGGTCGTTAGTCCAAGTCACGCGGCCCGAATTTACATTGACGACTTGCTCTTGCACAATCGTGCCGTCAGATGAATATACAAAGGTATCCCCTATCGCGTATATAGGCAGTGGAGCAGGATCTAATTTTACTTTTGGATCTGTTCTTATGCCGACCTTTTCACCAAGTTTTACCAAACTCAAACCGCCAAGTTTTTCAGTAAACCCCGATACTGTTGTAGTAGCCAATTTTGATAGATTGAAGTCCTCGCTAGAGCATCCCGACAATAGCAAAGTTGCTACTAGTGTTCCGACGAGACCTCGAAGGGATGTCATTTATTAAACCTCGACTAAAACTTAAACACCGTAAAATATCTGATTAAAAGATCCAATATCCAGATTAGTTTGTCAATCCGCACGCTACATGTGCAAGCTATTAAATTCAATATTACTTGTTTACCACTACTTTAAGTAGCCATTGAAGTAACATATCTCAGGTGTTAATGATTACTGTCATTTAATTTAACCAGTTTTAGGGGCTCGATTCGTAAATAAAAGTCTTGAGGAGGGATTTATGGTTGCGTTGACATCACTTTCAAAAATGTCAGTCCGAGACAACGTTACAGAAGAGGAATGGCAGAAGCGTGTCGACCTTGCAGCGTGCTATCGCCTCGTTGCATATTATGGTTGGACGGATCTAATTTTCACTCACATTTCTGTCAGGGTACCTGGTACGCACGACAATTTTCTTCTCAATCCATACGGTCTCATGTTTGAAGAAATAACCGCGTCAAGTCTAGTTAAATTAGATACTGACGGGGAGATTGTGATGGATACAGAATTTAGTGTAAACGCTGCCGGTTTCACCATACATAGCGCCATCCATCAAGCAAGAGAGGACGTAGATTGCGTGCTTCATACTCATACGGTTGCCGGTATGGCTGTTTCTGCGCAAAAGTNCGGCTTGCTCCCATTAGCTCAAACTTCGCTCGAGTTCTATGACAACCTTGCTTATCATGCCTATGAAGGAATTGCGTTTGATCTAGATGAAAGAGAAAGATTAACGGGAGATCTTGGGAGTCAGATGGCTATGATACTTCGTAATCATGGTCTCTTAACATGTGGCCGCAGTGTTGGGGAAGCTTTCATGAGAATGCATTCCTTGGAGAAAGCGTGTCAACTGCAAGTTGCCGCGCAGGGTGGCGGGCAGGAGTTGGTTCTGCCATCCGAAGAGGTATGTCAGCATACGGCTCGGCAATTTAAAGGCCCAGCCGATGATAACGGAAACGGGGACTTAGCCGACTTAGCTTGGCAGGCGTTATTAAGAAAATTGGACCGCGTGAACCCAGGTTACGATACCTAAGCACCTAGCTTAATCATACGACTTAGTTGCCCTCTCAATAAGATTTTGGCAAGCCCAATACTTTTTCTGCCAAAAAGCTTAAGACAAGTTGAGGGCTGATAGGCGCAATCCTAGCTATCATTACTTCCCTCAGGTATCGTTCTACTTGGTACTCTTTCGCATAACCAAATCCCCCGTGGGTCATTATAGCGGTTTGGCAAGCCTCAAATCCTGCCTCTGCTGCTAAATATTTCGCAGCATTTGCTTCCGGGCCGCACGGTTGCCCNCTATCGAATAGAGCGGCAGCTTTCATTGTCATTAGATTTGCAGCTTCAAGTTCTGCCCAGCACTTCGCAAGGGGATGTTGTATACCTTGGTTTTTCCCGATTGGACGGCCAAATACGACCCTATCCTTTGCATATTGTGTTGCCCTATTAAGGGCCGCGCGGCCTATTCCTATCGCTTCAGCCGCAATTAATATTCGTTCTGGGTTCATACCATCCAATATATATCGAAAACCCATACCTTCTTCGCCTATTCTATCTTCTATGGGAATCTTTAACCCATCGATAAACAACATATTAGTATCGACAGCTTTACGTCCCATTTTATCGATTTCTCTTATCTCAATAGATTCCCGATCCAAATCTGTATAGAAAAGTGTTAAGCCTTCCGTTGGCTTGCGTACATCTTCCACATCAGTTGTTCGTGTCAAGAGAAGAACTTTTTTTGCGACCTGTGCCGTGGATGTCCATACCTTGGTTCCGTTGACTATGTAACCATTTCCATCGGGAGTGGCTTTCGTCTTAAGCTTCGTTGTATCTAAACCGACGTCAGGTTCTGTAACCGCAAAACAAGCTTTTTCTTTTCCGGCAATTAAGGGAGGTAAAAATCGTTGCCGCTGTTCCTCGTCCCCAAAAATCTCAACGGGTTTTAGTCCAAAGATATTCATATGTAATGCGGAAGCACCGCTCATTCCCGCACCTGACTCAGCTACCGCTTGCATCATCAGAGATGCCTCTGTTATGCCTAGTCCTGCGCCACCATATTTCTCGGGCATGGCTATCCCAAGCCAGCCATCTTCTGCGAATTTTGCGTAAAAGTCTTCAGGAAAGCCTCCAGCCTTATCTTTTTCTAGCCAATAGCTATCATCAAATTCCCCAGCCACCTTCAAGATTGTATCCCGAATAGTTTGTTGGTTTTCTGTTAAATTAAAATCCATTTTTTGTATCCTTACTTTTTCTGAGGCGGCGGTTGATCTGAAGCTGCGTAATCTACTGTGATTTCGGAGAATCCGTAGCCAGCTTCAATCGGGATCTTTAAATGGCGGCCACCCTCTACTTCTGAAACTTCCGGCAAGACGGTGACAACTGGGGTTTTTTTTGCGGTTTCGATCGCTGTTTGTGAATCTAACGCCTCGTCTACCTTTCTTAGGTTCATCCGCGTAGGAAAAACCACACGTCTTTTGCCTGCTTCCGCGTCTTTAATGGCAGTTGCGGGTCTGATCCAAATTGTATCCAACGTCTCTGATCCGTCGTGGGAGGCTTCCTGACCTTCAAAAGCCTTAGCAATTAAGAAGTGGGTATCAAATCGTTTCTTTCCAGTAATAGGCGTAATCCAATGAGCAAATGGTACAAGCAAATCTGTTGCTAAGATTAACTTTTCAGTGCTTATAATCTCACTGAAGTTTACTTCTTTTTTTAGTAACTGATGCCTATATTTTTCATTGATGAATCTTGCTCGAGCATCGTTAATTAACTGACCCCCTTGCGCTTCTCTTGCAAAGAGCAGGCCTGCTTCTTCAAAGATTTCCCGCGCACCTGCAATTCGCAAGGCGCGCAAGTCCTCGTCGATGGTTTCTGAAAAATTGCAGAGCTTGGCTTTAAGGAGGTGATGGTCGTCTTGATCTACTTTGCCACCGGGAAATAAAAGGGCGCCTCCCGCAAAATCAGCCTTTTTTGTTCTTTGAACCATTAATACTTCAATTCCACCAGGGGTATCTCTAAGTACCATCACCGTGGCCGCAGGGACGGGGGTTACTGGAATCGGCGGGGTTTTTGTTTCGAGATCATTCAGCATTAGTTGGCTCCTTAAACGGGACTTTCGCTAGGAAAGTTGGGTTTTCTTTTTTCTAGGTGGGCAGATAGGCCTTCCCTTGCTTCAGGTCCAGTGAAGCCAAGCATTTCAAGGGCTGTTGATGCGTCAAAAGCAGGTCCCGCCATCCTATACCAATTGTTCAACGCATATTTCGTCCATCTAATTGCACTTTGGGCCCCGGTTGAAAGCCTTTTTGCAATTTCTAGAGCCTTATCTTGAAGAAGCTCGTCATCAACACAAAGCGAAATCAATCCAATGCGCTCTGCTTCTTCACCATTAATCGGTTCGCAAGTCAGCAAGAGATACTTAGATTTTGCCATACCGCAAAGTAACGGCCAATTTATTATTGCAGAGTCCCCAGCGGCAACGCCCAAGTTGGTGTGGCCATCTACAATTTTAGCTTTTTTTCCGGCGATCGATATGTCTGCTAAAAGTCCTGCGACTAATCCAGCGCCAACAGCGGGTCCGTTAATTGCCGAAACAATCGGTTTTGAACAATTAATAACATTATAAACTAGATCCCGAGCTTCTTTCCAAATTTGAGCGCGAAAGTCGAAATCATCCATTACTTTTTCGATCATTTCAAAGTCCCCGCCAGAGGAGAAGGCTTTCCCGGCTCCAGTTAGTATTACCGAGTTGATACTAGGGTCATCATCAATCTCGCGCCAAATATAAGCCAGCTCGCGATGCCCTGTCGCGTCAAGAGAGTTATAGGTTTCTGGTCTGTCAAAGGTAATTCTAAGAACTTTTTCTTCCGGGCGGTCGAGCCTTAGAACCTTGTATTTAGTCTTGTCTATAGGCATCAAATTTTCCTTCATTTACATTATCAAATAGCGCTAGAGTATTATGAGGTCAAGCTGGTGTTTAGGATGTACAATCATGAGTTGTAAAATTCACGCAGCGTGATCAAAAACGGTTTACTTTATTTTCTGTGGCAGCCTTGCTATTGCTGTACCCAACACCGATAGTTCACCATCTTGGTTTCTTGCTTCGTGGGTTACTTCAACAAAACCTTTCCCGTCCTTCTCGTATTTGTTAGTCACTTCACCATTAATCAAAAGTGTATCGCCTTCGGGGTTATGGCGTCGGATTTTACTGCTAGATGAGACTAAAAATCCATCATCACCGATCCAGTTTGTGACATGGTGTGTCATCCAAGAACATCGTTCTGGCCCGTAATCGTAGGCACCTGGTGCGCCAACTTTTAAAGCAAAATCCTGTTCCCAATGAACACGCTCCGGGCAGTCTGGGATATTAAACCTATTAGGTATGCCCAGACCCTTATGGCGATCAATCTGTTTCCAGGCTAACTTATTGGCTCGAATATATAGCCCACCCCAACCTTGTGCAAACGCTATGAACCCCGTCACCGTCATTGGTCCCTTTGCCATCGTGGGTAATTTTTCACCTATCTGGGTATCCTCAAAATAACGTGGCGTTGCACCCCGTATTGGTTCATTAGCGTATAAATCAAAGATCTCCCCAAGCTCTTTTTCGCTGTAAACCTTATTTTTTTGAACTTGCAAGTCCTTATATTTGGTGCCTTCTTCTCTAGCAGTGTCCCGCTCGGTTCTAAAGCACCAGCTGTCACACTCAGCGATTTGGTCACCCGACTGGTTAAAGAAATCAACATGATAGATCTGCTGTATAGCTCTACCTGCAAATCGGGTCTCATGCTCAATAAGGTCCTTAAGATATGATTCTGTCGTTATTTCGTCATTTCGAATTATTGGTTGATGCCATTTCCAATCAGCACCGGCCCACATGGCGTGAATTCCGGGTAAGCCACCAACATATCCAGAAGCAATACGACTGGTGGCAAAAAGAAAGGATGGCAGAGCAATTATACTGTTGTACTTGGTTTTTAGGCCGTAGTCGGGCTCGCACCAAAGTGGATTATCATCGCCAATTCCGTGGGCGTAGTGCCGTATATTATCGCGTGTTGCCTCAAAGCACCAAGGTTCTGGATCTCGCGAAAT
>NZVJ01000104.1 GCA_002701455.1 Rhodospirillaceae bacterium | reverse complement strand
CCCCACCATCAAAATTCTCCGCTGAGCAATCTCAT
This sequence comes from Rhodospirillaceae bacterium, assembly GCA_002701455.1. Lineage (GTDB taxonomy): Bacteria > Pseudomonadota > Alphaproteobacteria > Thalassobaculales > Thalassobaculaceae. The sequence continues at coordinate 17,802 of NZVJ01000104.1, read as the reverse complement.
GCCCTGCCGCTAATAACCCAGAAACAAAGCCGCTACCATCACAATTATCAGCTATTAATCTTCTATCCTTATCAAAAGCGGCATAATTAACTGCGCCAACAAGTTTACCCTGTTGACCAATTTCATCACAGAATTCCATTATTGGCACCTTATGGGGCAAAGTTATCGACATGCCTCCAAAATTCGGCATTGCCCGCAATCCCATTATAAACTCTGACAACCCCCTTGGGGGGACGTGCAATGGGACCATAACTGCATCAATGCCATGCTTTTCGAAAAGCGGATTAAAAACCGATGGTGCGCGTACGTGACTTATAGGGTCAGAAATACACCCAAAAACCCTGGTTTTTCCTGATATTTCTAGCGTTGCCTGCATCGTTCTTTCTACTTCAAAGACCTATTGTCAGTGTTAAGTAAGAATAACCTCGATTAATTGATTTTATCATCAGCTGCCAAACACGGTTTTGTTTGTGAGATTTGTATTTATAAAATCCCAATCGTAAACAACTCCTAAACCCGGTCCCTCGGGCACTGAGACAAATCCGTTACTATCAACACAATCCAACTGATCTGTGTAACCACACAAATACACTGGTGGGACAGCATTTGGACAGTCCGGCCCTACCAAAGCAACTTCATAAAAGTTTGAATTTCGCATTGCACTCATTATATGCCTATGAGCTGGACCACAGGCGTGGACTTCGACGTCAATACCGAAAGCCTCACCTAGATGAGCTATTTTGAGCCCGCCTGTAATTCCCATATCGTATTCTGGATCCATACGAAGAAAGTCTGTACCACCGGCTATAAGAAAGTCAGCCTTAGGCTCCACTCCTCTTACATGTTCTGTTTGAAGGATCGGCGTTTTAATCATTTCTCTCAATCTCTTGTGTGCAAATGCAGAAACCCCGGAGTCTCGAAAAGGGTCTTCATACCAAAAATATCCACCGTCATCACATGCTCTGCCAACATAAAGTGCGTCAGCAAATGTTTTTAGCTCACATGCTGGGTCAAGCATTAAAGTCATTTTGTGACCAACCTTTTTTGCCACATGCAGAACATTTTCCGCCTCTTCAACCGCGTCAGCCTCATTCCAGCCATGTATTTTAAATGCGCGATACCCAAGGTCATAACAATATTCTGCAAAGTCGGCAAAAGCTTCTTTGGAATCAAGGCCTCCATTTCTATCACCATGGTAGGTACTTGCGTATGCAGGTAATTTTTTACGGTATCCTCCAAGTAAAACACTTACTGAGCAATTTAGCTGTTTACCTGCCCAATCCCAGAGCGCTATGTCTATTGGCCCCTGCCCCATATGGTCAAATTGCCGAAGCTCACGCTTCATATCGTCGAAAATACCCTCCCGCTCTTCCGCTTGACGACCTATGAGTTTGGGCGCGAGGGTCTTTGCTTGAGCGCAGGTAGACGGAGTACTGCACCAGTGCGTTACATATTCCCCTTTGCAACCGTCCTCAGTTATAATAAGCACTGCAAATTTCTCTATTCTCGAAACTGCACCCTTGGCATAACCTATTGCTCCAACCGAGTCTGCACCTGTTAAATTTCCTAAATTTGGCACATCAAAACCAAATTCGTGTATTTCAACTCGTGTTATTTTGGTCATTATTCATACCCCGCGGGCGGCACGAACCCCCCTATCTCGTCTTCTATTAACCTAGCGAACCTAATCGTCCTTAAGTCGTTCAAATAAGGCCCAATAATTTGAATACCACCCGGCAAGCCAGATCTAGTCAAGCCTGCTGGAACAGCTGTAGCTGGAAGATAAACCACGCCGGGCAGCCCTGCCCAGAAAAGCTGGTCAACTGTCGGTTCCCTGCCATTATTTACAGGTATTGTACGGTCAGCACGATCGCCCTTTTGGTCGTGAGGAAATGCTGCCGAAGCTGCTACCGGCGTTATCAAAAGATCATATTCTTCAAAAAATAAATCCCATTCACGCCGAAGCAACTCCCTCTCCTCATTCCAAGCTAACCAATCCTTATGGCTCAATGAAACGGCACGATCCACAATTGTTTTATAATTTAAATCGTTTGGATCTGCGGATAAAGCTCTCTGCTGGCATGCCGTCAATTCCTCATCGCTCAACCGACTTCCAGTTGCTGCTCTTAAAAGCATCAGATAAACAAGATGCGATCTTGCTGTATCTCTTACTGGCGCTACGTTCTCTACTACGTTGCAACCAAGCTTTGCCAACATATTAACCATATTTTGAATACAGTCGGTTAACTCATTGTCTTGCTTGCAGTTTCCGTCCTCCAGAAGCACCCCTACCTTAAAGTCACTAAGTTTTGTTTTATTACAATCTGGAAGATTTAAATTCTTGCCCTCGGATGACCGGCCTGTAGTGCCCGCCATAGCCAAGGTCGCCACGCGAAGATCTTCAGCACCACGAGCTAGCGGGCCAATGACCGATATATCCGGGGGCAGATGGCTTCCCGGAAACGCGCAGCCTGCGGTTGGTAGAATTCCCATACTCGGCTTATGTCCAAAGACGCCGCAGTAGTGAGCTGGATTGCGAATAGAAGCCCCAATGTCGCTGCCGGCGTCTAGTCCCGTCATACCAGCAGCCANNGCGGCGGCAGATCCACCAGACGACCCGCCAGGTGTACGTTCTAAATCCCATGGGTTATTAGTAGTGCCATAAATNTCATTGAAACTCTGCCAATCAGAAAGCATAAGCGGGACATTTGTTTTCCCGAAAAAATTAACACCAATCGATTTCATGCGTTTAACGGCCAATGAATCTTCTTTGGCTATATTATTTTTTAAGTTAGGAACTCCCCAGGTGGANGGTTGCCCAGCAATATTAAAATTTTCTTTCACTGTCATNGGAACACCATGCAACGGCCCCCAAGATTCTCCTTTAGTCAGGGCTTCATCTGCNAGCCTGGCCCTGTCTCTAGCTGCNTCCCTATCAAGGTAAATGATCGCATTTAATNTGGGATTAAACTTTTCAACTCGTGTTAGGAATAAATCGAGCAATTCTAAGCAGCTTATGTCCTTGTTCGTGATTTTTTCAGACAATTGAACTGCTGTCAGAAAATGTAAGTCCACCATAAATTTTTTCCTGTTTATTTTAAGGCCTGAACTAATTCGATGGTTTTGTGCTCGAAGTCGATTTTACGTATCCAAAACGGATCTCTGAACTAAACCAAAATAGAGCAATACATATAAGCGCCGATACCACCGATATACAAAACATTAAGTTATATCCATCAGTAAAATCATATATAAGACCGCCGCACCAGGCACTAAGGCCCGCCCCAAGTCCTTGTCCCATCATAATCATCCCATAAATGGCGCCAAGCCCCTTTCCAGAAAATAACTTTGCCATAAGGGTCGCGATGATTGGACCACGCGCGCCCATACTCAATCCATATGGTATAATCCAAAGGAGCACCAATCCTTCATAGGAAAAAAATTGTAGCGCCGCTAATCCAAGTACACCGCTGATTGTGAGAAAATAGCTAATCGTTGCGACCAGGCTATTTCCAAACTTATCTGCAGCAACCCCTGTCAAAAACATTCCGGCGAAGGACAGCATTCCTGCCAACCCGAAAGCTCCTGCTGCTTCCAATTCACCAAAACCAAGTTCAACTAGATAAGCCACCGACTGAACACTCACTCCAAATATCGCAAATGCCGTCAAAAAATAAATCGCAAACATTATCCAAAAAACTGGCAACTTAACAGCTGAACGAAGGGTATGCCCGCCTTCAGCACGTCCTGTACTTGTTCGCCGTGGGTTGTTGGGAGCACCCCGCTCAATCACTTTCCAGGGTATTAAGAGAATAATCGGTACTAAACATAAAAACACAACCCCAAATTGTTGATATGTTAATCTCCACCCATAATTATCAATAAGTATTTGTGCAATAGGAGCTAGAATTAATATTCCAAAGCCATAACCAGCATAGACAAGGGCAATAACCGTCCCGAGGTGCCTATCAAACCACCTGCTGACGAGACTTTGAGCTGGGACCTGCCAAATTAGTGATGCACCCAGGCCAGTCAGGAGTCCAAGCGCTAAATAAAAATGCCATAAGGAAGTTAAATTTCCCGCAGCCCAATAACCAGCACCCAGACATAAAATTCCAAAAACATAAATAAAGCGACTGCCAAACCGATCAAAAAGATAGCCTGATAATGGTGAAAAAACACCCATTGCACCGATATAAACAGCATAAATCGATGCAATATTAGATCTGTCCCAACCTAAGTCTTGGCTTAGTGGGAGAAGAAAAATAGCGTATGTATCTCCCATTCCGCGGCCTACAGCAGCCATAATTAGGCAGAAAAAGACCAGAGCTACGCCAATGATAAGTGCGCGTTCCATAACGTCAACATTTGTCACTAGTTTGTATGATTAAATACATTTGGCCAGCCATTATTTTTCTTGGGAAAAGCCCGCAATTACATGCGAAAGATACCGAATTTTGTGTCTTCAATTGGTTTGTTGAGAGAAGCAGAAATAGACAGCCCAAGAATTTTTCTTGTGTCCGCAGGATCTATTATCCCGTCATCCCAAAGCCGAGCAGTAGCATAATAAGGGTGTCCTTCCCTCTCATATTGTTTACGAATAGGGGATTTAAATAGTTCTTCTTCCTCGATAGTCCAATTTTCGCCCCGCGCTTCCATACCGTCTCGCTTTACAGTCGCTAATACGCTCGCAGCCTGTTCGCCGCCCATAACCGAAATTCGGCTATTAGGCCAAGTGTACAACATTCTGGGGGAATAAGCTCTCCCGCACATTCCATAATTTCCAGCACCAAACGATCCACCAACAATAACGGTGAATTTTGGAACTCGAGCGCAAGCAACCGCAGTTACAAGCTTTGCGCCATCTTTTGCTATTCCTCCTCGTTCATATTTTTCTCCAACCATAAATCCTGTAATATTTTGTAAAAAGATAAGCGGTATTTTTCTCTGACAACACAATTCGATAAAATGTGCGCCTTTAAGCGATGACTCTGAAAATAAGATACCGTTATTTGCCAGGATACCAACAGAATGACCATAAATTTTTGCAAAACCGCATACCAAGGTCGATCCGTAAAGCGATTTAAATTCGCTGAAATCACTTCCATCAACAATGCGTGCTATGATTTCTCTAATATCATAGGTAGTTCTAGAGTCTTTTGGTATAATTCCATAAATTTCCTTCGGATCGTAAACTGGCTCAGTCCAGGAAGCGTTATAACTGCTTATTTTTTTATGATTAAGCGTACTTACAATTTGCCTAGCTATCGTCAGCGCATGATAGTCATCGTTTGCGTAATGGTCTGTAACTCCAGAAATCCGGCTATGAACGTCGGCCCCGCCTAAGTCCTCCGCAGTTACAACCTCGCCGGTGGCCGCTTTAACCAAAGGAGGCCCTCCTAAGAAGATAGTTCCTTGCTCCTTAACAATTACTGCCTCATCACACATTGCCGGAACGTAAGCTCCTCCCGCTGTGCAGCTGCCCATAACAACAGCTATTTGCGGAATTCCCATGGCCGACATATTCGCTTGATTGAAAAAACACCTGCCAAAATGCTCTTTATCAGGAAAAATAGCATCTTGGTGAGGTAAGTTCGCGCCGCCTGAGTCCACTAAATAGACGACAGGGAGATGATTTTCCTGAGCTATTTCCTGTGCTCTAAGATGTTTTTTTACGGTTATAGGGTAGTAAGTGCCACCTTTAACTGTCGCATCATTGCAAATAATGACGACCTCACATCCGGACACCCTGCCTATTCCGGTCAGTATGCCGGCGGAAGGTGCTTCATTTTCATACATATCGTGGGCTGCTAACTGCGAAAATTCCAAAAATGGTGATCCGGGGTCCAGTAACGTGTTGATACGATCATGAGGTAAAAGTTTTCCACGATCTACGTGCCTCTTTTGAGACCGCTCACCACCACCTTTTTGTACTCTTGAGACTAGTTCTCTTAGACTACCAACCAAGCCCTGCATATATTCTGTATTTGCTACAAAATCTTTTGAGGACGTATCCAAAGAACTCTTTATTTCTGCCATCCGAAACCTCTATTCGAACCAATCAAAAAATCTCAATTACCAAGGGATTTGCTCACCATCATACGACAAGAAACATCCGTTGTCCCCGCGAGTGAGCGCAACTATCTGATTTTTCATACCTTCAATGCTCATTCGCGCTGTGACTGGGGCAGCTTGTCCCCCCATATCTGTTTGAACATGGCCTGGATGGAAAAGAACAGCTATTAAACCTTTTGTTTCTAATTCGATGGAGAGGCATTTTACAGCCATATTAAGGGCTGCTTTGGAAGAGCGATACACGTAAGCATTGGGATTAGCTTCTGTGATACTACCCATCCTAGAAGTGATGAATATCATTTGTTTTTTTTCACTGGATAATACCTGTTCTTTAAAGGCCTCTGCTACTCGCATAGGTCCAAAGACGTTGGTCTCCATGGCTTCAGCCCAAATGTCATAATTTAGGTTCCCAAACCCTTCTCTTTGTCCGATTATGCCAGCATTATTTATTAGAACATCAATGGTTTCACCTCGCAACTTATCCGCTAGGCTTGCTACGCTTTTTTCGTGCGTAACGTCCAATGGATAAATATTCACGTCACCTATTGAGTTAAGTTCGTCAGCATTACCAGGATCCCTGCAAGTCGCAATCACTTTCCAGTTATCATGATAGAACTGGCGAGTGAACTCCAGACCGAGTCCTCTACTAGCACCTGTTATCATTATCGTTGCCACACTGTTCTCCCTGATNCCAGCAATTAACTTTATGCGCAAGACGTTTTTCGCAAANGCTGATTTTTTTTATTTAGTCATTTTTGTTTGTTAAATCTTTGCGGTAACTTCAAATTCTACCCGCATATCTTCCTCTGCCAGTTCGCATATAATAGTGGTATTTGCAGGACTGGCCGCTTCACACTTGGCTTTGATTATGGGTTTAATTTCCTCGAATTCCTCCCTTGATGCTACATAAACCCTTATCCTAATCATATTTTCTAGTTTGCTTCCTGCTTCATGAAGTACCGCTTCTATAATAGAAAAAGCAAGTACTGCCTGATCTTTTACATCCGCTGGATAGCACTTTTTTTTAGAATCATAACCTGTTGTACCTGAGATATAAACAAGGTCCCCGTCTACCACAGCCCGAGAATATCCCGCCATAGCTTCAAACGGTGATCCCGTGGTTATTCTTTCACCGATCATTTAACCCTGCCTTCTTTTAGTCTATAAAAGTTTTTAAGTGCAGTACTTTGCTAAACTTCTGCCTCCGGGCGTTTGAATTTGTTTCTTAAACCCGTTATGANTTCTTTTCGATAACACCCGTTTACATGGTCATTCACTATTCCCATAGACTGCATAAATGAATAACAAATGGTTGGCCCAACGAATGTCCACCCCCTGTCCTTTAAAGCTTTTGACAACGCCAGTGACTCCACTGTCGAAGCTGGAATGGTTGTTTCTGCGCCACTAGTTTCAGAAAACGTTATTTTTTCTTTCGGTTCAAACGACCAAAAAAAAGCTGCTAAAGAACCGAACTCATTTTGTAATTCTTTAGCTCTCTTCGAATTATTGATGACNCTCTNAATTTTGCCTCGATGCCTTACGATCTTGGAATTTTGCAATAATTTTTCAGTATGTTCATCAGTATACNCGCCGACCTTTTCAATATCAAAATTATCGAATGATTTCCTAAAGTTNTCTCGTTTTNTTAAAATTGTTATCCAGCTTAATCCCGCTTGAAATCCCTCTAGACTAATTTTTTCAAATAAGATCCGATCATCTTTTTGCGGAACNCCCCATTCGGTATCATGATAATGCTCGTATTCAGTATCTCCCAAACACCAGGAACATTTTTCTTGGTTAGCTTTCGTACCGTCAGTGTCTGTCATAAAAAATGCATATCCCCAATGAATTTTTAATTTAGCGAAAAGCTGTTATTGGAAAATTTATGAAGTTTCCTTGTACAACTCCCTACCGATCAGCATTCTCCGAATTTCAGAAGTTCCCGCACCAATCTCATAGAGTTTTGCGTCCCTCAACAGTCGACCAGTTGGATAATCGTTAATATAGCCATTTCCACCTAAGCATTGTATTGCTTCCGAAGCCATCCAACTGGCGCGTTCTGCCGCATATAAGATCGCTCCTGCCGCGTCCTTACGGGTAACCTCACCTCTGTCGCAGGCTTTAGCCACACTGTAAACATAGGACTTGGAGGCATTCATCGTGACATACATATCCGCTAATTTACCCTGCATAAGCTGGAATTCGCCGATCGGTTGTCCAAACTGTTTTCGGTCATGTACATAAGGTAGGACTATATCCATACAAGCCTGCATAATACCTATAGGGCCGGCAGCTAATACGGCTCGTTCGTAATCTAACCCACTCATAAGAACTTTCACCCCCNCATTCAACGACCCTAGAACATTAGTCTCGGGAACTTCACAATTATCGAATATCAATTCGCAGGTGTTTGAGCCACGCATCCCCATTTTGTCTAGTTTAGGAGAGGTAGAAAAACCTTTCATACCCTTCTGAACTATAAAGGCCGTAATACCGTTTTTGTCGGCGCCTGGGTCGGTTTTGGCATAAACAACGAGGGTATCTGCATTTGGGCCATTTGTTATCCACATTTTGGAACCGTTCAAGATAAAACGATCANCTTTTTTTTCTGCCGTTGTCTTCATGCCAACTACATCAGACCCNGCCTCCGTCTCGCTCATGGCAAGAGCGCCAACATTTTCTCCGGAAATTAGCTTTGGTAAAAATGTTTTTTTCTGTTCTTCATTGCCATTAAGGCGTATTTGATTGACGCAAAGATTTGAATGGGCTGAATAGCTCAATCCTACCGCGGCAGACGCTCTACTTATTTCTTCCAAAGCCACAACATGTTCCAAATACCCCATGCCTGCACCACCATAATCTTCCTCGACAGTAATGCCCAAGACACCTATACCGCCCAACTTCNTCCATAAATCACTTGGAAAGTCGTTATTTTGCTCTATTGAAGCGGCGCGGGGCGCTATTTCATCTGCCGAGAAGGATCTAACCGTATCCCTCAGAAGCTCTACTGTCTCTCCTAGATCAAAGTTGAAACTCCGAATTTCATTTGGAATCACGTGCCACACTCCCAGCTGCTTTCTATGCGAATGAAATCGCTAGTTCATTAATATCCAGAGCATTTTTAAACTAAAATTATTTAGACTAAAATGTTAAACTGACACAAACTATTTTGTCAGATAAACAATTATTTAATGGGGACCGATATGCGGATCCTTATAGCAGGCTTCAATTTAGAGTCAGTAACTTTTCTTCCTAATCCAACTACGCTCGATGACTTTGAAAAAGTTGCCAAGCGAGGACAAGACTTAGTCCTGTCCTTTGAAAATACAAATACGGTGCCTGGCGGTTTTATAAAAGCGTGTAATGATGCAAATGCGGACATATGTCCGCTAGTTTACTCAGAAGTGGGCGCGGCGGCATCTGCCACAGATGAAGCGTTTGACCATTTTGTAAATGAAATTGCTGATGGCATAAACGCAGAACAGCAAAACCTCGATGCTGTACTCTTAGGCCTTCACGGGGCTTTAGTAACACAATCCGGCAGAACAGATTTAGATTTTATTCGTGAACTCCGAAAACTTATTAATAATGATTTGCCTATTGGAGTGGCTTTTGATCTTCACGGCAACCTTGACCCGAGCTTTATCGATTACGCAGAAATTCTCAGTGCTTATAGAGAAAGTCCCCACATAGATATGGGTGATACCGGTGAACGTGTTGGAAAAATTTTAATAGCTAAATTACGGAGTGAAATTGATCCCAAAACACTTATTCAGAAAGTCGCTATTACCCTGCCCTCTATTTTCACTGCAACAAATGTTTATCCGCTTTCTAAAGTAATGGCTGAAGCAAGAAGACAAGAAGAGCTCTACCCGACTATAATAGATTGTTCGGTTGTAATGGGGTTTGCATACGCAGACGTTAGTCAAATTGGCGCATCACTAATTGTAACGAGCAATAATGACGTTAACGCTTCAAAAAAAGTAGCGAGACATATGGCTGGATTTATATGGGATATTAGAGAAAGCTTATACCCAAAGGATAGCGTTTTTGATGTAAAAACTGGCATTACTAAAGCACTAAAAATTAGTATTGGCGATGATAAACCCGCCGTTATCTTAGAACACGCGGACCGAATGAATGATTCTACTTATGTGTTGCAAGAGCTTGTTGAAGTTAGCAGCGATCGCGTTGCTGTGCCGTATTTATGGGACCCAGAATCAGCAAAAGAAGCTTATGAGGCAGGAGTTGGTTCAAATATTATACTTAACATTGGTGGAAAAAGTTCGTTGAAAGCGGGGCAATCTCTCTCATTAAACGTTAACGTCATATGGAGCGGAAAACCGAAATTCTTCATGGGAGGGCTAATGGGAAAAGGCCGCCCCGTTGATCTAGGGATAACCGCAATNGTGAGGGTTAAGAATATTTTTATTTGGCTTATTTCAGAAAACATTAGTGCAATTAATCTTGATCCATTCGAGCAATTCGGCATGAGTCACTTGGATTTCGACCTAATAGTCCTTCGCTCAAAGACTCACTTCAGAGCCATATGGGAAAAAGAATCTTGCGGAATAGTAATTGTTGATACCCCTGATTGGGGGCCAGCATTATTGGACACGCTCTGCTACGAAAATGCTCGGAAGGGAGTTTACCCGATTACCTAGAATATTTTCCATATTCTAGTTCTGCGTTATTCTAAGGCCGGCATCTTCAAACTTATTTATTTTACAGAGGTCGGGAAAAAGCTTCATCCAAAAACCCGCAACAGCCAACGCAGCGACTCCACCCAACAAAACCGCTGATACTGTTCCAAAGCCAGANGCCATTAATCCCGCTCTAAAGTCACCCAACTCATTGGAGGCATTTATAGAGATNGAATTTACCGCACTTACNCTCCCCCGCATTNCATCAGGCGTAGCTATTTGAACAAGCGTCAGCCTGATATAAACACTCACCATATCTGAGGCGCCATAAATTGCTAAAGCTACTAACGATATCCAGAAAATTGTGGAAAGGCTAAAGACAATTATGGATGCACCAAATACGGCTAATGTTATAAACATNGTAGCNCCTACATAGCGGAGATTAACTACCTGTGCCAAAGCCAGTCCCATCAAAAGAGCGCCAATACCAGGCATAGCCCTCATTAATCCTAATCCATCGGGACCTGCATTTAAAATGTCGCTTGCATAGATTGGAAGCAGTCCCATAATACCCCCTAATAAAACTGCAACAAGATCAATAGAAACAGCACCTAAAACAACCTTGTTTTGCCAAACATATAAAAACCCGCTCAAAACCTGTTTAAGCGTCATTTCATCNCTAGACTTTCGCTTTAATTGACGAGACATAACAGCGGGACAAACAACTGCTACTAAAAACATCAAACCAGCCACGTAATAGGTCCAGTTTTCTGTCCAAGCCAGCAAAACACCCCCAAGAGCTGGGCCTATCAATTGTGCTGCCTTGTTTACCGAAGACGCATANGCGACCGCATTGGGAAAAACTTCTGACGTTACTATGTTAGGCAAAATTGCTTGAGCAGCCGTGTGAAAAAACGTCCTGGCAATTCCATGAATGACAAGTATNAGCAAGATTGTNCCCACCCCGCCCCAACCNCTCCAAAACACTCCTAATAAAAGAAAAATTACANTCAAATGGCAGATATTTGATAATACGAGAGTGATNCGGCGATCATATTTATCTGAGACAAAACCCGCGACTAAAAACAAAACTAATGACGGTGCAAACTGAGCTAATCCTATATAACCAAGATCTAAGGGATCGCGTGTTAACTGATAGACATACCATCCTACAGCGACAGTTAGGATTTGNACTCCTATGACATTGCAGGAGCGTGTTACAAGAAAAAGGACGAAATCCCGATTATGAAACAATAATTTCAACGTCTGGCTAGCGTCGTTCATAAAGGTATCCCGTTAAGAGTTANAGTGATTGTTTGGGTTTTGAGTCTAAAAAATATAATCAGATTGCAGATACTAGTTATTAGTCTATTGAGCGGAACAGCAAGTTAACCGAGAATATACCAGTAGGGAAGAGAGGTATTATGGTCGAGATTGCACCAATACGGGACGCAGCTCATGGTGCTAACATCTGGGGNGTGGATCTAAATGAAGCTATTACACCAGAGCTGATGANAAAACTCGCAGATGCATTGTACGAACACCGNGTCTTAATTATCAAGGAACAAAAGTTAGAAAAAGCTAAGTATCTCGAATTTGGGAAATGGTGGGGAACGCCTATCCCGCACGTATTAGATCACATGAGAATGCCAGGCTATCCCGAACTTTTAGCTGTNGGAAATACAGAAGAAAAAGATAAATCCNCCGATATCCGAAACGGCGCTGCTTTNTGGCATACTGATCAGTCCTACGAGAGTATACCGGCCAGCGCCACTATGCTCTATTCAATCTTAGTTCCTTCAATCGGCGGGCAAACCAAATTGGCTGATATGTCAGCGGCTTACGATGCGCTCGACGAANGNACAAAGGNAAAAATCGATTCACTAGAGGTGGCACATCTATACGGAGCGGGTAAATTACTTGATAACGAGTTCAAAGCTAATCCGCTTAAAACGCAAGACCAAGTAGACCGAATACCCAGTTGCTACCACCCTCTTGTCATGCAGCACCCGGTTACAGGACGGAAATCACTTTATGCGACGGGACAATCNTCATTTGCTATTAAGGGAATGCAAGAAGAAGAAGCCGTAAGCTTACTATGGAAACTCAAAATGCACGCAATTCAGGATAGATTTGTTTATAGCCACAATTACGAAGTTGGTGACCTTGCTATCTTTGACACTCTATCAACAATGCACTCGGCCGTACCAATAGAGGAAGCAGACACGAATAATACAAAAAGCAAACGCTTATTGTGGCGAATAAGTGTGCGCGGTTTACCTCGTGTTTACAAACACCTAAAGGAGAGTTTTTAAAATCGATGATGATAATTGAACCAACAGGCTCCGCCTGTGGAGCGGTAGTGAAAGGAATTGACCTTAATAATCAGGTCTCAAATTCTAAAATGGGCAAATTGGTTTGGGCATTATACGAACACCGGTGCCTTGTGATAAAAAATCAGAAATTGACCAAAGAAAGTTACTACAAGTTTGCATCCGAATGGGGCGAACTTATTAAGCACGTTTTAGACTATCTTAGGATGCCCGATTACCCGGAAATGATGGCCATTGGCAACACAGAAGAAAAAGATAAAGACGATGCGGTAAGAAACGGTGCTGCGGTCTGGCATACGGATGGATCTTATATAGAAGATCCAACCACGGTAACTATGCTTTACGCTGTCCATGTTCCAAAAAATGGCGGCGAGACATTGGTAGCTGACATGGTTGCCGCATACGAAGACTTAGACCCGTATTTAAAAGATGAGTTGGAGAAATTAACCGCTAAACACTATTATGGCCGTGCCCAATTTGACCCCGACGAACACCGGCCTGTACCTATTAGAACTCAACAACAGGCCACCACCAACGCTGTTTGCGAAAAACCTCTAGTACTTACGCACCCCGTAGCCGGCCATAAAGCCCTCTACGCGGTAGCACACTCACCATTTGAAATAAACGGCAAAACAAAAGAGGAAACACTTTCGCTTCTTGCAAAACTTAAAGCCCATGCAACTCAAAGCAAATTTATTTATTCCCACCGCTACGAAGTAGGCGATATTCTTTTATTCGATAATTTATCGACAATGCACAGGGCAAAAGAGCAAACTGATGCTGCGAAAACGCCTGATTCGGATAATGCCAGGCTTTTGTGGCGGCTAAGTGCGAAAGGAATACCAAATATTATAAAAAACTCATCCCGCTCAAAAAATATAACAACCTAGCAACCGCTTTCTATAAATAAATTTTTTTCTCTTGTTTTCAGTTAGTTACAATCAAACTAGCAAAATGGAAAAGTTTAATTAATCACTAAGCACTTTAAACTTTTTCCGATTAGCATGCATGTAAATTTTAATCTTTCCTTTTATTACGCGGTGGTTAGAAATAACTATTGTCGTGCAGATAACTATTTGTCGTGGATGTGCTGTATGGATTTGAGCGAGTTTAATATAGAGGAAACAAATTTTGCAGATGCATTGAGCGAACGTTACCTCGCTTACGCATTATCGACAATAATGTCTAGGTCTCTACCTGATGTAAGAGACGGACTAAAGCCTGTTCACAGGCGCCTTCTTTATGCCATGCGTCAACTCCGGCTATCGCCCCAAGAAGCATTCAAAAAATCAGCGAGGGTTGTCGGCGATGTGATGGGAAAATTTCATCCTCATGGGGATGCGGCCATATATGACGCAATGGTTAGGCTGGCGCAGGATTTTTCTCAACGGTATCCATTGGTAGATGGTCAAGGAAACTTCGGTAATATTGACGGCGACAACGCTGCAGCCATGCGGTACACCGAAGCGAGAATGACGACAGTTGCCGAACGATTACTTGAAGGAATAGATGAAGAAACAGTTGATTTTCGGGAAACATACGATGGTGAAGGCAAGGAACCCCTGGTTCTACCTGCTGCATTTCCAAATTTACTTGCTAACGGCGCCCATGGAATTGCTGTCGGAATGGCCACATCTATTCCACCCCATAACATCTGTGAAATATGCGAGGCGTTGCTGCATTTGATAAAGCACCCCAATGCATCTTTTGAAAAACTGCATGAATATATTCCCGGCCCAGACTTTCCCACTGGTGGGTGGCTTGTAGAAAATAAAGAAAATATTATCGAGGCCTATAAAACCGGCAGAGGGAGTTTTCGTATAAGAGCAGATTGGGAAAAGGAAGAACTAAAAAATGGCACCTATCAGATAATTATTAAAGAAATTCCCTTCCAAGTCCAAAAATCGAAACTTGTGGAGAAACTTGCAGAANTACTNGAAAGTAAAAAANTGAATATTCTCAATGATGTTCGTGATGAAAGCGCAGAAGANCTTCGTTTAGTTTTAGAACCCAAGAGNAGAAACATAGANCCAAAAATTTTGATGGANACNTTATTTAAACAGTGCGACCTGGAAGTAAAAGTGAACNTAAACCTGAATGTTCTAGACAAAGATCAAATACCTGGTGTCATGTCTTTAAGGGAAACACTNCGGGCATTTTTGGATCACAGGCACGAGGTCTTAATCCGCAGGACCNACTTCAGGCTANATAAAATAACTGATCGACTTGACGTATTACAAGGCTACCTAACGGCATTTTTAAACCTAGATAAAGTCATAAAAATTATAAGGGAGGAGGATCACCCAAAGGAAAAATTAATAAAATACTTNGAATTATCAGATAGGCAGGCTGAGGCGATCTTAAACATGCGGTTANGGGCTCTCCGAAAATTAGAAGAGATACAACTTAGAGAGGAATTCGACCAACTGGTTGAAGAGAAGACCGACAGGGAAGAACTTCTTGAAAATGAAAAAAGGCGCTGGAATATTTTGGCCGATGAAATCAAAGAAATTCGNAAAGAATTCGGAACACTCCCCCTTATAGGAAAACGACGAACAAAATTAGGGTCAACGCCAACTGAAGTCCTGATCCCTATAGAAGCAACTATAGAAAAAGAACCAATTACAATAATATGTTCTCAGCGAGGGTGGGTGCGAGCTATCCGCGGTCATTCAGTAGAAACTTCTGAACTAAAATTCAAAGACGGAGATAGTTTAGCATATCTCCAGCAAGCCGAGACAACTGATAAGGTTTTATTTTTTGGAAGCAACGGCCGATTTTATACTATTTTAGCCGATAAATTGCCAAGAGGCAGAGGTCATGGGGAACCGTTNCGGCTCATGATCGATTTGCCAAACAATGAAGACATAGTTTCAATGATTATATATCACCCCAAAGAAAAAGTTCTGCTCACCTCNGATGATGGTCGTGGTTTNATAGCTTTGNCTGATGATCTGATTGCCCAAACNAGAAACGGGCGACANGTACTCAATACCTCACACNATAGTANAGCATGTGTCTGCGTTAGAGCGATTGGAGACAGCGTTGCNGTGGTTGGTACAAATAGAAANTTACTAATCTTTCCAATAGACGAGCTGCCTCAAATGTCGAGAGGGAAAGGTGTGATCTTACAAAAATACAAGGACGGAAAACTTGCTGATGCGAAAATTTTTCAGTTTGAAAATGGACTTAGCTGGCACTTAAAAGGCGGACGACAAAGGATAGAAACAGAGCTAATAACATGGAAAGGTAGACGAGCCACAGCCGGTCGAATGCCNCCAACTGGTTTTCCAAAACCTCCNAAATTTACTTAAGCGCTNNAAGAACCCTATCCTGAANCTAATTTTCGCCAGCATATTCAAGTTGTACGGCGTTTCCATCATCCGGAGTGTATTGACTACAGCTCCCTTCGAAGAAAGCTCCAGGCTCAATGGATAGCTTATCCTGAATAAGGTCGGCTATGACCTTGGCCCCCTTTAACAAGATAACATGTCTTGCCCTTATTTGTCCCGTTACAGNNCCCGCGATGGTAACGTCATCAGCTTCTATTGTTCCCCTNACTACGCCGGTCNCACTAATCGTNAGTGAANNACTTTTGACATCNCCATCAATAGTTCCGTCAATTTGAANATCCCCTAAGCTCTCCAAGTTACCGTTTACAACAAGNTCAGANCTNAGTAAGGACGGAGGCACTGNTTTNGAAANATTNGTCGNNTTACCACCAATNTTTTTNTTATTATTGAACATTTCTTGTAGCCCTTAAAAATTTTCGCGGATTCATGAATTTTTTATGGCGCCGAATTTCATAATGAACATGAGGTCCGGTACTTCTACCTGAATTTCCTAGTAATCCAATAACCTGCCCTCGGGAGACTTTTTGTCCAACCTTTACCTTGTATCTATATAAATGAGCATAACGAGTAACTAAGCCAAAACTATGCTTTATATCCACAGTCCTCCCATACTTTCCTTGCCGACCGACCCGTATAACTTTACCCGGGGCTGTAGCATGAACACCAGACTTGTACTTCGCTACGAAATCAATGCCTCGGTGCATTGCCCACCGACCGTTAAATGGATCCTTTCTTCGACCATAGTGACTTGAGACATACCCTCTTTTTATCGGCGACGCTAATGGAAGTTTGATTACAACATCTCGCAATTTTTCGAAACGTTCGAGATTTACATCCAAACCCGCTTCTAAAATCTCTCGACCGCTCAAGTCGCGCATATCTGGATGATATGGAATAAATGGACCACCAATTCCCATAATCATGTTTTTAGGCAACGGGGCCAATTTTTCAACATTCAGACCAGTTCTGTTTAAAACTTTCTCAAGTCGATGAATATTCTTTAGAGCTCGCTTGGAGATTGTTTTTAGCCGTGCCTTATGCTGCAATTGCTCTTCCTCAAGGCTAGCTTCAAGTTTCGATACCTGTGCTCTCAAAACGTTGTTTATGCCCTCAAGCTGACCTTTTTCAAGCATCAAGTTCCTTAAATTCATTCCTTGCAAACGAAGACTTTTGCTGAGTTCCTCTTCTTTTATTCTAGCGCTTTCAAGTTTATTGTTCAGATTCCAAAGTTGATCACCCAGTGCAGCTCGCTCAGCGACCATCTCGGCTTTCTCTGCCTCAACAGTCTCAAGATTACCCCGCAAGTTACCAATATGGCTTTCCAAGGCATTATTCTTACCTGTCATCCTCCTTAATTCTTGGCCTATCACTTCAAACTGTTTACCAAGAATTATTTTA
>NZVJ01000103.1 GCA_002701455.1 Rhodospirillaceae bacterium | reverse complement strand
AGTAAGTAAAATTGGAAGCGTCAAAGTGATTGAGCAATTCGCGATCGAATACTATTCGCACGTTATGCACATTGCCAGCCATGTCGAGGGCTCAATCCAAGACAATCTAGATGCCCTTGATGCTCTGGCATCAGGATTTCCTGCAGGAACCGTTTCCGGTGCGCCCAAAGTTCGAGCAATGGAAATTATTGACGAATTAGAGAAATCACGCAGAGGCGTTTACGCTGGAGCGGTAGGATATTTCTCAGCTAATGGGACAATGGATACGTGCATTGCTCTAAGAACAGCTCTAGTGAAAGATGGCACTATGTATGTTCAGGCTGGGGGCGGGGTTGTGGCAGATAGTGATCCTGAAGCAGAATATCAAGAATCTATCAACAAAGCCCGTGCTCTCTTTAGAGCAGCGCAGCAGGCGGTAGAATTTGCTGCGCAAGAGAGATAATTACGACGCAACATTAGGTACTTTGTAAGTCGCTAAAGCTTTTCTTTCCGGTAATAAAACTGTAAAGGCTGCCGCGATCGCTGCTATAACCGCCAAAATTACAAGCAACCAAGTAAATTCCCCTACCAACCTATGTGCCCAGGATACAAGAGGCACTGCTAGAGCCGCAACTCCAAGCGCCAATACAAACTTCACTCCAAAGGCAGTGGAGCGCCATTTAGGAGGCGAGTATTTTGCAAACAAACTATTTTCGGCTGGCGATCCGATTGTGTTAGCAACTACCATCATCGCTAAGACCGGAAAAATTAGTGCTGTATTTAGAAAACCTGCGATCACAAGAAGCGGAATTTGGAGAATCCAGCATACTAGGTAAACTCTCTTGAGTTGATATTTATCCGCTAACCAGCCACCTACTAGCTGCATGCCGCCCGACAAAAAGTATATTATCGATACTATTAACCCAACCCCAATAAGTCCTTCGCCTACAAAATTGGTCAACCTCATTTCTATGAGTTTTGGCAACATAAAAGAGGTGGCTTGATAAATTAAGCCAGTGCAGGCAACTGTAAAAAGAAGTAGCAATATACCCCTCCTCCTATCACCTTCCGAGCTTTCAGACTCCTCGTTATCCATCTTCATTTCATTTTCTTTTATTAAACCTTTCAAAGAAAATATGAGGAGTATAATACCAATGATTATACTGAAAATTCCAGGCACGATGAAAGCTGCTCGCCATGAGAAAACGTCTGTTAAAGCTCCCGCCATAATGGGGGCTATTCCCATGCCCAAACTGCCAAAAACACCATTTATTCCAAGTGCTTTACCCCTATTCTTTATTGTTCTTGCTATCCAGGCAATCCCTACCGGGTGATAAATGGAACCAAAGAAACCAATAAGTGCAAAAGAAAGGACTATTTGTATCTGATTATCAGCAAGCCCAACGAGTATCGCAGATAAGCCTGTTCCAAAGAAAAATACCACCATCATATTAATAGCACCCCACTTATCGCCTAGATAACCGGCGGGGAGCGCCGCTGCGCCAAACAAAATATTTCCTGCCAACATAAGGCTTATTAAAACGTGGTATGGCGCTGAAAACTCTGTCTCTAATGCTAAGACGACTGTTGGATAAATCATCATGAAAAGATGAGATAACGCGTGCCCTGTGTTGGAAAACACCTGGGTATATCTAAAGTTTTGGTCAACCATTTTAGGCTTG
Organism: Rhodospirillaceae bacterium; assembly: GCA_002701455.1. GTDB lineage: Bacteria > Pseudomonadota > Alphaproteobacteria > Thalassobaculales > Thalassobaculaceae. Next base: position 10,052 of record NZVJ01000103.1, on the reverse strand, counting down.
TCTGTTCTCACCTGTACAACCGTGTGGTCGGAGCGGCGGGACTTGAACCCACGACCTCTACACCCCCAGTGTAGCGCGCTACCAGGCTGCGCCACGCTCCGACAGAGTCCAAACTACACCTGTTTTCACAATGAAATCAAGTATTTAGTTGGACCTTCACTCGAGAACGTGCAGAAAAGCAGGGTGTGGAAAACNACAAGGAATTACAGGGGGTTATGCTACACTCGCTGTTCTTATTTTTTCTGGTGTGTCCCACAATGCTCCGNTTGTTTTGTCCTACCCTCATACANCGAAGTTTTTTCTTTTTTAGAATAAAACTAACGGGCTGTATGCAGCTGACGGTCAAGTTCGGTGATTAAAAATTGCGCGACTGCTGCTGGCGCATTTCGAGCAGCAATTTTCTCTGCGTCAGGATTATAATTAGTATTAGTATTAACGTCATAGGTATAACTGTGACCATTGACGTCTGTAACAAACTCAATCCCGGCAATGTCAACATCGTTGACTTCAAGAAAAGTTTCAAAGCCGCGTTGCAGCTCAGGATCGATAGAGTCAATAATAGTGAATTGTGGCGGTGCTTCTTTACCCGGCATTTGGCAAACTTCAGAGGGGCATAATTCAAAGCCTTTGGTCGCATCAATCTCAACAGCGTAGTGAAATTTACCACCGATAAATTCGGCCCGAGTTACAATCCCACGTGGGGACTGGATGTAGCTTTGAACCAATGTGACGCCGTCGATTGAGGGCTCTATGTCACCGGCTTTTATGGCGGCGGCGGCGGCGGCGGCTGTTTCAAAGCCAACGACACCACTGCCTTTACCGCCACGATTTGGCTTTAAAATGACAGGTCCCTCACCAAAGCGGTCGAGCAATCTTGNAATCGCNGGAAAACCCAGCCCNACCAGAGTGCGCGGCACGGTAATTCCAGNAGCTTCAAGTGCTGCGTATTGCGCCGCTTTATTAACTTCTAATTGCAGGGCACGACTGCCATTAATGACGCGTCGTCCGTGCCGTTCGAGCCAGGCAAGAGTGATACTTGTCAATTCTGGCACCCGGTCATGACCACGGGTAAATGACGATGCGCTCATTCGGTTATAGAACACCCCTTCCGGCGGTGTCTGCCCAAGATCAAGATCGTGATCTGCCATGTTCCAGTCGGTGAAACACGCGTTCCTGTCTGCGAAAGCGGCTGCAAACGGCGGCAACCATTCGGGGTTTTCGTGGATCATAAAAATTTCTGCTGTCATTACCCTGGCCTTTCAATGCCGCTCTTAGATTGTAGAGTTGATAGATGGNGCAGATATTTTGGCAGGAAAAGAAAAATATTTCTTTAAAATTCAAAAGTTAATAGAAAAATAAGTAATATTTTTTATTATTAACTTTTGAACAATATATTTTTCTAATTATCAAATTTTTTGAGAATGAATTGATACCGTTAGCAGATATCAAAAAACATAGCCTAGATGCAGAGTTCGTTTAAATCTTGGGGTGAGGAGTAATCTTGGCATGTCAGCAAGAAGGGAAAGTGAGTAGTTTCCTTTTTTGATTTGATATAACGGCCACTGCATTAGTGAAGCATAGCATATATTTGGTGACTATCAGTTAACGTATTGCACCTAATGGAAAACACAGTCACATTTTAACTTACTATTTGACTCTGGGGTTAATTTAAAAATCGGGGGAATGATCATGCACGATTTAGTGATCAGAGGGGGAATAATAATCGATGGCACAGGCGCGTCGAGAGAAACCGGCGATATAGCGATAAAAGATGGCAAGCTAGCCGAAGTGGGGGGGAAAATTGGGCCAGGCCGGAGAGAAATTGATGCCGACGGATTGTTGGTGACGCCGGGGTGGGTAGATATACATACTCACTATGACGGGCAGGCCACTTGGGATCCAGAATTGGCATCTTCATCCTGGAATGGTTCTACTACTATTTTATTTGGGAATTGTGGTGTTGGGTTCGCCCCCGTGAGGACAAAACATCACGACGCACTAATCGACTTGATGGAAGGTGTCGAAGACATACCGGGAATTGCTCTGGCGGAAGGTCTTTCTTGGGACTGGGAGAGCTTTCCGGAATACCTCGACGCTTTAGAACGTCAAGAGCGAGTAATAGACGTGGGTGCACAAATGCCTCACCATGCGCTAAGAGTTTATGTGATGGGTGAAAGAGCTATTAGGCACGAGCCAGCTACCGCCGAAGATATTAAGGTGATGGCCAAACTCACAGAGGAAGCTCTATTGGCTGGGGCGTTTGGGTTTACCACTTCTAGAACAGACTCTCACAAAACAACGTCAGGCGACTTTGTGCCAGGCAGATATTCGGAAACAGAAGAACTTATCGGTATAGGAAGGTCACTAGGCAAGGTTGGGCGAGGCGCTTTCGGGATGATCTCCGATTTTGAGGATGAAGAAGCGGAATTTAAATGGATGCGGGAACTAGGAGCTGAGATTAGGCGGCCGATTTGGTTTCTGTTAACAGATAGATCCCACGACCCAGAACGGTGGAAGAGATTAATGGCTGGTGCTAAGATATCTAAAGCTCAGGGAGCGTCGATTACTGCGCAAATCGCAGGCCGATCAGTCGGATTAATACTGGGATTGACCACGTCACTTACGCCCTTCTCCGTTCGTTCTTCATTCAATGCTTTAGAAAACTTATCTCAGGAAGACAAGCTGGCAAAATTGCGCGATCCGGTTGTGAGGAGCACAATTTTAAAAGAGGAAGTCTCAGCTGATTTGCTTAGCATTCTGCCTCCACTGACCCAAGCCATTGCAACGAGATGGGATCGTATGTACCCACTTGGAGATCCACCGAATTATGAGCCGACCGCTGATCAATCCGTTCAAGCACTTGCCACAAAGGAAGGCAAGTCGCCGGAGGAGTTTGCATACGATTATCTGACGGGCGGCGACGGAAACAGAAAGTTTTTATTCCCGGTTACAAATTACGTTAGTGGGGATTTAGAGCCTGTTAGGGAGATGTTAGCCGATCCGGATACACTTCTTGGATTAAGTGATGGTGGCGCCCATGTTGGACTGATCTCTGATGCCAGTGTTCCCAGCTTTATGCTATCACACTGGGGAAGAGATAGATCTCGAGGCGACAAATTTGCCGTTGAGTGGCTTGTAAAACGACAGACAAGTGAGACCGCTGATTTTTTTGGCTTTACCGATCGCGGCAGGTTACAGATCGGTAAAAAGGCGGATCTAAATATAATAGATTTTGATAACCTTCGTCCCCGAATGCCTGAAATAGTAAATGACCTGCCGGCGGGAGGAAAGAGATTGGTCCAGCGGGTGGATGGATACGAAGCAACGATAGTTTCTGGGGAACCCATTTTTGAGAAGGGGGAATCAACAGGTGCTAGACCAGGAAAGTTGGTTAGATCCGTTGCCTAGCATATAGACCAGGATAAACGGACAGAAAGAACAGTTGCCAGTCCTGTTAATTTTTGGCACCACACACAAATTCGCTTTTCCGTGTATTGAATATAAATCAATGCGGGCTTACATTATTTTAATCAAAAATCGGAAGTTATTGATATGTGCGGCATCGTTGGACTGTTCCTAAAGGATCAATCACTTTACAACCAGCTTGGAAACCTGCTGTCTCAAATGCTTTTAACAATGAGTGATAGAGGGCCTGACAGCGCAGGAGTAGCCGTTTATGGCGAGCCTTCGAATACGAAAAGCAAAATTACAGTCCAATCAAATAATTATCTCTGTGATTTCGAACTACTAAAAAACCTTCTGAAGCAAGAATTGGGTGAAAATATAAATATTGATTGCAAAGACAGCCACGCTGTTATCAGGGCAGATAATGCACATCTAAAAGATATTCAGGAGTTGATGAATAACCACATACCCAATCTGCGTATTATGAGCACTGGCGCATCTGTCGAAATTTATAAAGAGACAGGTTTGCCCAGCGCAGTTATTGAGCGTTTTTCGATTGACAAGATGATAGGAAGTCACGGTATAGGTCACACACGCATGGCTACAGAATCTGCGGTAACAACATTGGGGGCTCATCCTTTTTCGACTGCTCCGGACCAATGCTTAGTACATAACGGCTCACTTTCAAATCATAATAATCTGCGTAGAAATTTAACGCGTGATGGCATTAAGATAGAAACTGAAAATGACAGCGAGATAGCAGCCGCCTATTTAACAAATAAAATGTCGAGTGGAGCAACCCTAGGCAAAGCACTTGAGGATAGCTTAAATGATCTTGACGGCTTCTTTACCTTTGTGGTGGGTACTAAACAAGGTTTTGGCGTCCTAAGGGATCCTATTGCATGCAAACCAGCTGTGATGGCCGAAACAGACCAGTATGTTGCTTTTGGCTCAGAATATAGAGCCCTTGTCGACTTGCCAAAGATAGCAGCCGCGAAAGTTTGGGAACCTGAACCCGCTACAGTATATTTTTGGACCCACTAAAATGAAAAACTTTGACTTAGAGAAAGATAGCCTAAGCTCCCTAAACCTAGCCTTGCAAAGCCACAACCAAAGCAATAATAAAACAGATTGGCGCGTAGTGAACCCAAGAGGACAGCACGCTATAGCTGTTGGGTTAGATGCGCCAATAAGTGTTACGATAGACGGTTCGGTTGGTTATTACTGTGGAGGCATGAATCAACAAGCACGTATATATGTTCGTGGATCGGCAGGACCAGGTATTGGCGAAAATATGATGTCAGGAAAAATTATAGTGGAGGGCGATGCCAGCCAATATGCGGGGGCTACCGGTAATGGCGGTTTGCTTGTGATTAAAGGAAATTCTGCTTCTAGATGCGGTATTTCTATGAAAGGGATTGATATTGTTGTCCATGGAAACATCGGCCACATGTCCGCTTTTATGGCTCAATCAGGAAACCTGGTAGTCCTTGGCGATGCCGGTGAAGCTCTTGGTGACTCCCTTTATGAAGCTAAGTTNTTTGTAAAGGGCTCTGTCAAAACTCTCGGAGCGGATTGTGTAGAAAAAGAGATGAGACAAGAACATTTGGAGATTTTGGATACGCTCTTAAAACAAGCTGAAGCTGACGCAAAACCTGAGGATTTTCGCAGATACGGGTCTGCAAGAGAACTTTATCATTTTAAAATCGATAACGCAGCGGATTACTAGGATACAAAATAATGCCTGATAAAAGAGTAATCAAATCACAAACTTTTACAGACCCTATTAACGCTGAGATTAGAAGAGCCGCAAGGACAGGGATCTATGATATTCGGGGTGGCGGAGCCAAAAGACGGGTTCCACATTTCGACGACCTACTATTTCTTGGAGCGTCTATATCCAGATATCCGTTGGAGGGCTACAGAGAAAAATGTGCTACGAATGTAACCCTAGGCACACGGTTTGCAAAAAAACCTCTTGAATTAGATATTCCAATCACTGTTGCTGGTATGAGTTTTGGCGCATTATCGGGGCCAGCCAAGGAAGCGCTTGGCCGTGGTGCAACGGCTGCAGGAACCTCTACGACGACTGGCGACGGCGGGATGACCAAAGAGGAACGTCAACACTCCAAAACTCTTGTCTATCAATATCTTCCTTCAAGATATGGTATGAACCCCAATGACCTCCGCAAATCTGATGCTATAGAGGTTGTTGTTGGGCAAGGTGCAAAACCAGGCGGCGGCGGCATGCTACTAGGGCAAAAAATAAGCGACCGTGTTGCAGATATGCGGACCTTGCCCGCGGGAATTGACCAACGCTCGGCATGTCGTCATCCAGACTGGACAGGACCAGACGACCTTGAAATAAAAATTTTAGAGCTCCGCGAAATAACAAAATGGGAAAAACCTATCTTCGTAAAGGTTGGCGGTGCAAGGCCCTTTTTCGATACTACACTAGCTGTAAAAGCCGGAGCAGATGTAATTGTGCTAGACGGCATGCAGGGTGGGACCGCTGCTACCCAGGATGTTTTTATTGAGCATGTTGGACTGCCAACTCTTGCCTGCATCCGCCCCGCAGTTGAGGCGCTTCAGGAACTAGGTCTGCATAGGAAAGTTCAACTTATTGTCTCAGGGGGTATCCGGAATGGTGCTGACGTGGCAAAAGCCCTAGCTTTAGGAGCAGATGCTGTCTCGATTGGAACAGCAGCTTTAATCGCGATAGGCGATAATGACCCAAAATGGGAAGATGAATATAACGCATTGGGAACAACTGCTGGTGCATACGACGCATGGCATGAAGGAATGGATCCGGCGGGAATAACGACGCAAGAGCCCAACCTTATGAAGCGGTTAAACCCAATAGCAGCCGGGAAGCTGCTTAGTAACTACCTAAAAGTAATGACGCTGGAAGCACAAACTATCGCCCGAGCTTGCGGGAAAAACCATGTCCACAATCTCGAACCAGAGGATTTATGTGCTTTATCGATCGAAGCTGCCGCTATGGCAGCCGTTCCTCTTGCCGGAACTAATTGGATACCTGGTAAAGGTCAGAAAGAATAATGTCAAAATTATTTGTGATATTGGCGGCTTAGAGAAAGGGTAACGATGCAAAATCTATTTGAATTTTCACAGGAAAATAATGTCAAATACTTTATGATTTCTTTCACCGACTTATTTGGTGGACAGCGAGCTAAATTAGTTCCCGCAGAGGCTATATCAGAGATGCAGAACGATGGTGCTGGGTTTGCCGGTTTTGCCACTTGGCTAGACATGACCCCCGCGCATCCAGATATGTTGGCTGTTCCTGATATTAAGTCGGTGATCCAGCTCCCCTGGAAACGCGAAGTAGCCTGGGTCGCCGCAAACTGTATGATGGAGGGACGGCCTGTCGCACAAGCCCCCCGCAATGTTTTACGAAACCAAATAAATATTGCTTCTGAACTGGGCCTGCGCATTAAAACGGGTGTTGAAGCTGAGTTTTTTTTACTTAATGCAGATGGAAGTCAGATTTCTGACAATTTAGATAGCGCTTTGAAACCGTGCTATGATCAGCAAGCTATTATGCGTCGATACGATGTTATAGCAGAAATTTGTGATTATATGCTTGAAATGGGATGGCACCCATACCAAAACGATCACGAGGATGCAAATGGCCAGTTCGAGATGAATTGGGAATTTGATGATGCATTAAATACGGCCGATAAACATAGTTTTTTTAAATTTATGACTAAATCAATCGCAGAAAAGCATGGGTTCAAGGCAACTTTCATGCCCAAGCCGATCGAAGCGCTGACGGGTAATGGATGCCATTCACATATTTCTGCCTGGGATAGAGATGCTAAAACAAACAAGTTCTCAGATGAGACCAATGAAGTTGGTCTATCTGATTTAGGGCTCAATTTTTTAGGTGGTTTAATGAAACATGCCACAAGTCTCACAGCAATTACAAACCCTACTGTTAATAGCTACAAAAGAATAAATGCACCCCAAACACAATCAGGAGCCACATGGGCTCCAAATACCGCAACATGGTCCGGAAATAATAGAACTCATATGGTTCGCGTACCTGCACCNGGAAGATTTGAGCTTCGTTTGCCAGATGGCGCGGCTAATCCCTATCTACTGCAGGCANTAATAATAGCCGCAGGCGTCGATGGCATTCAAAATAAAACNAACCCAGGAAAGCGTTTAGACATAGATATGTACGCTGAAGGTCAGCGAATGAAATCAGCAAAAAAATTACCACTTAATCTACTAGACGCGCTTCGTGTTTTTGATAATAACAAAGTCTTAAAACTCTCTTTAGGAGAGGAGTTTTCAAACGCTTATATTTCACTTAAAAAAGATGAATGGAATGCCTACGCATCGCATTTCTCTGTCTGGGAAAAAGAGAATACCCTAGACATTTAACAAGCCCGACCATCATCTTGCAACTGAATGATGATAGGTAAATTATCAAATAAAATAATCTAATATATATATTAGATTATTGTTTGTTAAGATTGGTCAGAACCTCTTTTGCCTGCGCTACTATATCTGAAACAACTTCGCCCGCGGGTTTAACTTTATTAATTAATCCAGAACTTTGCCCCGCGGCTAATACACCATTATCAACATCCCCATGCATCCGACCAGCTACAGACGCCGCAAGCCCGACCTCTTTAAGTTGAGCTGGAAAAGGCTTTATCTTTTCTTCATTGTTTTCCCAGTATTCTGTGAAAGAGTTTTTAATTATTCGAGCCGTTTTTCCTGAATTGGCGCGGCTAATGGTAGTACCATCCTCATCGATCTCTGTGATCCTATTTTTATAATTTATATGCCCACGTGCTTCTTCCGTTGCGATGAAACGAGTTCCCATCCAAACACCGTGAGCGCCAAGAGCTAAAGCAGCTACAAGAGCTCTCCCATCAGCCAGTCCTCCCGCTGCGATAACCGGGACCTTCACCAAATCGGTTACTTTTGCAACGAGTGGCAGCGTACCAACACGGCCAACATGTCCGCCACCTTCAATACCAGAAGCTATTATAGCGTCTACCCCGGAAGCTTCTACGGACAATGCCTGGCGGGAAGTTCCAACTAAAGACATCACTATAATGCCTGCCGCATGCGCCCTTTCGATAATGGAACTTGGATTGCCAAGTCCAGAAACGATTACTGGGACATCTTCGGAAAAAGTAACTTCGATATGCTCTTTAACTTCTTGTGTGTAATTCCTAGAAGCGGAATCACTGCCTTTAGCTTCGGCAAATAATATATCTACTCCAAATGGCTGATCAGTCTCGTTTTTAACTAATAGGATTTCTGCTCGCAGCTCTTCCGGGCTCATAAAAGCTGACCCTATAACACCCAAGCCACCAGCTTTTGAAACCGCGGCCGCCAATTTTCCATAAGCTACAGAGTACATGCCGGCTTGACAAATTGGATATTTTATCCCCAACAGCTTACATACTGGATTATTTTCAAATAATAGCACGTCTACTCCTTTTTTTTGAAAATCATGGTGTCATCTATTTTATTTTTGCACAAAAATTAGACAAGCCCGAAATAAACCGGCAACTATAATGATAGCACTAATTACATAATACGATGCAAATAGGTCAATCTATAAAAATTGGACAATTGCAGAAGATAGACGCTTCGAAACTTCGGAAACATTACTCACGGTTGCGGGCAACTGCCCTCGGTTTCTTGGTAGGTTTAATGATTGGGCTGATCGTAATAGGCAGAGCCCCTCACACCAATTACCAGCGATGTGATGCGCATTATATTTGGGAGATTTTATCATGTTAATGGGTATGATGTTGGCGAGGAAAGGATAGATCTTCTATAAGGACAAATCGCAGACTTAAGGCGAAGTGCTATGAGTCAAATAAAAAATCAGTGATATAACTTTATTTTAAACTGATTCTTGATCAGTAGTACTTTCCGAATTTTTAAACACATTATTCCAGAAAGTTTCATGATCTAATCTTAAAAGGATCGAGGGATATTCAAGAGCAGTATCCGGCGTACGGTGTAAAAGTCCATTTTTGCCTCCGCGAAAAATGGCTACATCCCAGGCATTCAAAAATTCTCTCTCTTCCCGATTTAATAAGATTTTTTCATTTGGCATACCACTCTCATACGCCATTCTGTCTACTGCCGAGTCAGGTATCCATTCCGTACCTTGTCCATGATACGTCACTAGTAACCTAAGAGGAACATTGTCTACATGATACCGTTGGCAGGCGCGTTCGGTAGCTAGGCAAAAACCTATATTTCGAGTTTCCAATATGTCACAAAAAACATTACAAACATCCGCCAAATCCTTAACCCATTCAATATAAAAGGGAGTAGACTTTAGATCTTCTGTGATTTCATCTTCCAGAAGAGAAAGGATGTCCTCTATTCCGGTCGTTTTACTAACCATCCCAATAACATTGAGCGGTATTCCCGCTAGTTTTTGAAAGAATTCATCACCTCCATTCAATGGCTGCCTTCCAAGCACAGCGAGCTGTCCTTCATGATGTCTAAACGTTATCAAATCCGCGAAGTCTTTTGCCCGAAAAACATCCATTTTAAACTCTTTTATTGCTTCAGATCGTGTATTATTATAATGTTATGTTATAACATAACATTATAATAATACACGATCTGAAGCAATAAAA
>NZVJ01000102.1 GCA_002701455.1 Rhodospirillaceae bacterium | reverse complement strand
TTGAAAAAGATACCCACAAAAGGTGGATTTTAAAAACCGTGGTTCGCGAAAGTAATTCTTTTATGACGCAACAAACTTATTCCCCAGCTGCTGAAACGTCATTGGATAAGATTGACAGCAGATACGCTTGGCGAAGACTGGTCGCATCATTAATTATTGGCAGCGTTGGTGGTGTCGGTATGTGGTCATCTGTAATTTTATTACCCGAGATACAAAGTCACTTTAATTTAGACCGCAGTCAGGCTTCCCTGCCTTATACAGTAGCAATGGTAGGCATCGTTTTTGGGAATGTATTCATGGGCCGAATGGTTGATAAATTTGGTGTGGTTGCACCCACGCTAGTATCGGCCGTTTGTTTAGGTTTAGGATATTCGTGTATAGCGTTTGTTTCCAACTTTTGGCTGTTTCTAGTCTATCAAGGTATTTTTATTGGGATATTTGGGGCCTCGGGCACCTTTGGGCCAATGATATCGTCTATTTCTCTCTGGTTTTCTCGCCATAGGGGTATAGCTGTTTCTTTGGTAGCGAGTGGGAGTTATATAGCAGGAACTGTTTGGCCGCCTGTGGTTCGATTTTTATCTGATTCATTGGGATGGCAGGGAACTCATCTAGTAATAGCCGGGGTCTGTTTTTTGGTGATGGTGCCATTAGCAATATACTTACGCGGCAGCCCGCCTCCAGAGCCCACTTTAAACGATCAAAAAACAAATCAAAAAGATACGACGCCGCCATTACCTCTAGGAGTTTTGCAGATATTACTGGTGTTAGCGGGGGTGGCCTGCTGTGTTGCTATGTCAATGCCGCAGGTACATATCGTTGCCTATTGCGTTGATCTGGAAGTGGGAGCCCGACAAGGAGCACAGATGCTATCTGTTATGTTCGGCTTGGGAATTGTTAGTAGAATTGCTTTTGGCTTTATTACTGACTGGATAGGTGCGGCATGGGCGCTCTTCATAGGATCATTGCTGCAGGCTGTGTCGCTTATTTTATATTTGCCCGCAGATAACCTCGTTTCGCTATACCTCGTTTCTGCTTTGTTTGGTTTATTTCAAGGTGGTATTGTGCCAGCGTATGCTGTCATAATAAGACAGTATTACCCTGCAAGCCAGGCAGGCCTGAGGGTTGGTTTAGTTTTGTCAGCGACAATCGGTGGAATGGCATTTGGCGGTTGGCTTTCTGGGGAAATATTTGACCTTACCTTGTCCTATGATGCTGCTTTCTTCAATGGTTTCATATGGAATATTTTCAATCTAGCGATAGTCGGGCTTATTCTATGGCGTATGAGAAATACTCTAAAACCCTTAACCCAGAAAGTATTCCTTAATACTCCAGCCCTAGGAAGGTGGCCTGGCCCTTTGAGCTAGTTCATCGCCTTGGAAAACTATATGAAGGGCTGAATAGGTTCCGTTAACTGCTTGGAGATATGTTGTGACTTATACTGTTTTAGCAAGGTGCGAAGAAAGCGGAAACTTTGGAATAGCCATTGCTACTTATTCTATAGCAGTTGGCGGGTATTGCCCATTTTTTGCTCGCGATATAGGTATTTTATCAACACAAGCTTTTGCTAATCCAGCATTGGGACCGTTGGCTGTGACGTCTTTAAAGATGGGGCGATCGCCCACACAGACGTTGTTAGATTTATCATCCGCTGATCCCGGTTTTGATTATCGTCAAGTGGGAATAATAGATAAAAACGGTAAGGTTGGAATTCATACGGGTGACTTGTGTCGAAATTGGGCTGGTCACGAGTTGGGCAAAGGGTTTGCTGTGTTCGGCAATGTTTTAACTTCCTCTAGAATCGTGGAGTGTATGGCAAAAACATTTAACGATGCTAAAGGGACTGAGTTCGCTGATCGTTTGCTGCTGACACTGGAGTCCGGAAGAGATGCGGGGGGACAAGCCTCTTCAGATGGGGCTCATCTACCGGAACGTTCGGCTGCATTATCAATTCGTGGTGTAGATATAGTTCAGGACATTGATCTTCGTGTCGACATGCATGATGACGCGGTTAAGGAGCTTAGGCAGGTTTATAAAAATTATGTTCCGTATTTAGAATACTATGCACTTCGGGCGCGCGATCCACGGAATACGCCCGCCCAAGATGTTTGGGTAAAAGAGAAAATAGGCTAATATTTGTGGGGGTTATCCATGAAAATAGACCGAATAGAACTGATGGTAGTTGGACCCGAGGTGAAGCGTTATACTTGGTCCCATGATCTACCTGAGCAGTTTCAAAGCTTGACAATCTTGAGGCTGTTTACGGATCAGGGTCTGGAGGGCGTTGCGGGTGTTTGGAATGCGGCTAGTTATGATTACGATCGTTACACCGCAGAAGCGTTACGCCACTTACTGCCTATTTTGATAGATAGGGATCCGAGAGAATTCGAAAAAATATTATTTGATTTGCGCCCGAGGGTATTTCCTCTTCCACCTGGAGCGATGAGCTTGATTGAGATTGCATTGCTCGACTTAGAAGGCAAGTTCAAAGGATTGCCGATCTATAAGGTTCTTGGCGGTCAGCTAGACGAAATTCAATCCTACGCCAGTACTCCAATGTATAATGATGTAGAAAGTTACATGGACAAGATAGACGAGTTTGTTGATCAAGGCTTTCGTGCTGTAAAATTTCACACGTGGTGCATTCCGGAGGATGATCTGCTTTTAGCTCAGGAGGCCAGACGAAGATTCCCAGAACTTACCTTTATGTTGGATGCCGAGAATAATTACAAATTTAATGATGGGTTGAAAATGGCCGACGCACTATCAGAGTTAGACTTTGAATGGTTTGAGGCTCCTTATCCAGATGATGATTTGGATGCTTATCGACAGATTACGAAACAATCCAATATACCCATCGTTCCGTCAGGAAATTGGGTGCAGGATCTTTCTTTGTTTAAAGAATGTTTGCAAACGGCTACTTGGAGCAGAAGTCGAACGGATATAACAATAATGGGGGGTATAAGGCCTGCGCTGAATGCTATGAAAGCTTCAGAACAGGCAGGGATGAAATGTGAATTGATGTCGTGGGGATATACCCTGGCTTCGGTGGCTAATTTACATGTTATGCTGGCAGCAGGAAACTGTTCCTATTTTGAACAATCGCTTCCATATGACCTCTTCGAATATGGTGTTTTGGATAAAATTAGAACAGACTCATCAGGAATGATCCACGGCCCTCAACAGCCAGGGCTAGGCGTTAACGTGGATTGGGATATGATGGAGACACGGAAAATATATTCTATTAGCTGCGATAAAACGGGAGTGATTCATTGAGTTTTATGAAAAAATGAAAGGGGGTTATCCGCGGCGAATTAATAATTTTTAACGTGCTGTCCAACCTCCGTCTACCAGTAAACTCCCACCTGTAACCATGCCAGCGGCTGGTGACGCCAAATAAACCACAGCATCTGCTACGTCTTCAACTTGACCAAGCTTAGCAAGTGGTATTCTCGCAAGTGTATCTTTTGCGAATTCAGCGTTATCAAAAAAAGGCTTGGTAAGGGGGGTTTCAATAAACGTGGGCCCAACGGAGTTTACCCGTATACCTTTGGGGGCAAGTTCAACGCCCATTGCTTTAGTTAATCCTTCTATCGCGTGTTTGCTTGCGCAGTAAACAGTCCTGTTAGGGGCTCCAACATGACCCATCTGGGAGGATATGTTAATTATTGATCCCCCATGACCTCTTTTCAGCATCTCTTTAACCACAGCCTGTGCCATTAAAAATGCACCACGTACATTTAAGTTTAGGATAGTATCTAAATTATTTAGGCTCACATCAACGAATGCCTCAGGGATGTTAGTCCCAGCGTTATTTACGAGAATATCTATTCGACCAAGATTGGGAATGATTTCATTAATTTGGGCCGCGTCGGCGGCGTCACAGACAACAATGTCAGCTTTTCCGCCGTCACTTTCAATTTCTGCCTTAAGTTTCTTTAACTCGTCGAGCGTTCTGCTTAAAGCTATTATTTCTGCTCCNGCCTCTGCTAACGCCAGGGCGCATGCATAGCCTAGTCCNCGNCCGGCCCCACTAACTAATGCCCTCAANCCATCAAGTCGAAATCGATCTAGAGAGCGTTTTTTCTTNTTNACCATGAATTCTATCCTTTTGAGAACTCAGCTAANTTTTCAAGGCTGATCCAGCACTGTTACTCCCGCCATATCGGCGGACGCGTATATCNGCCTGTTCTTTATGCCCGGAAAACCCTTCAATTTCACAGAGCCTTGAACAATATTCCCCAATTAAGGCACTAGCCTCCTTGGAGGTTATTCGTTGGTAAGTACACGTCTTTAAAAATTTTCCTACCCACAATCCACCNGTGTAACGCGCTGCTTTTTGGGTTGGAAGTGTATGATTTGTACCTATTACTTTATCACCATAAGAAACGTTAGTTTCAGGACCAAGAAATAAAGCGCCGAAATTAGTCATGTTTTCNAGAAAATAATCAGGATTTTTTGTCATTACTTGTACATGTTCACACGCGATTTCATTACTTACCTCTACCATCTCTGCTTCGGTCTCACACAAAATGACTTGCCCATAATCTCTCCAAGCTTCTTCTGCAATCGCCGCGGTAGGTAATACTTTTAACTGACGATTAACCTCTTTTATTGTCTCTTGTGCCAGTGCTTCAGAGTTTGTAACTAAAATTGTTGGTGATGTTGGACCATGTTCTGCCTGTCCCAACAGGTCTGTGGCGCATATTTCGGCATCAACTGTATCGTCGGCGATGACCAGCGTTTCTGTAGGACCGGCAAATAAATCTATTCCAACACGGCCAAAGAGTTGTCTCTTAGCTTCAGCGACAAATGCATTTCCAGGTCCTACCAACATATCAATCGGGGGAATAGTTTCGGTTCCTAGAGCCATCGCTCCAACTGCTTGAATACCTCCTAAACAATAAATTTCATGTGCTCCAGCCAGATGCATTGCTGTTACGACAGCTGGGTTAGGGGCGCCATTGAATGGTGGAGAGGCAGCGATTATTCGGGTAACGCCTGCCACGCCTGCGGTCACTATACTCATATGAGCCGAAGCGACCATTGGGTACTTGCCGCCTGGCACATAACAACCGACGCTATTAACCGGTATATTTTTATGGCCAAGCACTACCCCGGGAAGCGTTTCAACTTCCACATCGTTGATTGCCTGTCTTTGTATTTTTGCAAAATTACGAACTTGTTCCTGAGCGAATTTAATATCACTAATTTCTTGGGCCGTAAGTTTTCCTATGCAGGCTTCGATTTCGCCTGCAGATAAAATAAATTCTTTGGGATCCCACTTGTCAAAATCCTTAGACATTTTTCTCACTGCAGAGTCGCCTCGGCTGTCTATATCTGCTAAAGCCTTCTCAACTATAGATTGAATTTTTTTATTTTCTTCGGCTTTTATTTTTTCCGAAAGCCCAGATTTTAAGATGACAGCCATTCAACTCTCCATAGGAAAATTTTTAAAACTTACGCTAATTAAATAATAGAGTGTTGGAATTTATTCCATAAGTTTCTTGCCAACTCTGGCGCGCCAGAAGCTTCAATCTGAATTTGAATCAGTCTATCCCTAATTTGAGCGGATTTTACTTTTTCAAATCTCCCACTCTTTTGCTTGTGATTTTTTTAGAGACCTGGCTTTGTTGCCAATTTTAAAGACACGTTCTACAGAACCCCAACCGATAAGCTTGGTAACAGAGCGAGCAGTTTCCTCATTCCAATTTTTATGGTTCGTAGCTACGCCTCTAATGAACTCCAGATCTTTTTCTAGAGCCAATATAAAACCCTTGCGGTCTGTTTTTCTTATCTTGTGTTTTTCCATCTGATTCCATTCAGTCTTTAACATCATTGCAAGACCTCCTCTTTCTAAGGCAGTTCAATTTTTTAAAAGACTTTATCACTTGCTTTTTGAATAGTTCCCCACGGCTGTTTTTTCCTATATTGTAAATATAGTGCAGTAATTTGAGTGGTTGTGTGAGAATTCCCACGGACCGGTAAATTAAGAAACTTTTAAAACGAGTTTGGTGATGAAATTCATTTAAAATTTACCCATATTTGAGGTTTAGGGTGGGAGGTCAAAATGACTAAGGAATATTCTCTAAGAAATATACAACTTTTATCTGATATCCCTGAAGGCGAGCTGAATTTGCTCGGACAACGTTGTAAGTGGCGAAACTTTGAACCAGACGAGTTGATCCTTAACCTTAATGATCAAAGTACAGATATCTATTTCATTGTTAGAGGAGAGGTTCAGGCGTCAGTATTTTCTGAAACGGGCCGGCGCGTGATTATGAGCGACCTAAAATCGGGGGATTATTTTGGCGAATTTTCCGCCATCGATGGACAGCCGCGATCAGCTACAATAGTTGCCCTGACCAGGACTCTGGTAGCCCAGATGTCCGATTCTTTATTTATAGATATTCTTTCGAAATACCCAACCGCGTCTATTGCGGTTATGAAATCTATGGTTAATGTTATAAGGACCCTTAATGAGCGCGTGGTAGAGTTTAGCACATTAGGGGTGCCAAACAGAGTGCATGCCGAACTCTTGCGCCTTGCCTACGCCGGCCGAATAGTAGATGGTGCCGGCCGAATTTCACCGCCTCCGACGCATGCGGAAATTGCATCACGCATAAGCACCCACCGTGAAGCAGTTACTCGCGAATTAAAACAACTGGAAAGGAAAGGTGTTATAGAGCGTAATAAGGGTTCAATAGTTATAAAAAATTTAAAAGAATTTGAGCAAATGGTNGAAGAGGCCAGGGCGGGAAAATTAGATTAATATTTTGTAGATTTCTTAATATTTTTTGTTTCAGGTAAGGCAATGCGAAGAAAAGTTCTCTACCTTATAAAAGCCAATGAAGATTTTTATGATTTAATAAGATCAGTCATGCCAGAAGACCGTTATGAGTTGTTAACACTTCAAGATGGTTCCGCCGAAGAGCGTCGAAGTCTCCTAGCACAAGCAGAACTCGTAATCGTTGGAGGGGCTAGAATGTCAGGAGAAGACGTGGATGCTGCAGTCAATCTCAGGCTTGTACTTCACCAGGGTGTCGGATATCACGATACAGTAGCCACGAAAAACCTAATGGAACGACAAATACGACTGGCTGTGACACCTCAAGGAACAAGTGAGGGTGTAGCGGAACATACCATAATGATGATGCTGGCCGTGGGGCGCCGACTGGCGTTTTGCGACTCTGAACTTCGAAAAGGCAATTGGCACTCGAATACCTTCCGTTCAACGGCCCGTCAGTTGTTTGGTTCAACAGTTGGGATAGTGGGGTTTGGACGAATTGGAAAGCAAGTAGCAAAGCGCCTGATTGGGTTTAATGCCAAGACCATCTATACAGATATTATAGAAATAGAAAAAGACATAGAGGAGGAGCTTCAGGCGAGTAGAGTAACCCTAGAGGTACTGTTGAAGGAAAGCGATTTTGTTACACTGCATGTGCCTTTAACCGATGCAACGCATCACATGATAGATAAAGAAGCGCTTGATATGATGAAGCCCGGTGCCACTCTCATAAATTGTGCGCGGGGTCCGGTCGTCTCGGAGTTAGCACTGATAGATGCAATGAAAAATAGACGCCTAGGGGGTGCTGGGCTTGACGTATTCGAAACAGAGCCCCCGCCTAACCCAAACCCATTTGCTGATTTTGAAAACGTTGTGTTAACGCCTCATCATGCCCCAGGAACTAGGGATACTATGATGATTAAATTTAGAGAGATTTTTGCAAATGCGGATCGGTTTTTCTCTGGCGACCGGATGGAAAATGAGATTAGTTTGATTTAATACATGGTTCGGGCTGATAGTGATGTTACTTTTATAAAGATACAAACATAAACAAACTATGCTGGAGAACTCACACTTGAAAATTGATTTGAATTCAGACCTTGGTGAAAGTTGGGGAGAATACACCAAAGGGGAAGATAAAGATGTTTTAAAAATTATAACCAGTGCGAATATAGCTTGTGGTTACCATGCGGGTGACCCAATGGTGATGACAAAAACAGTTGAGACGGCGATCGAGAATAATGTTTCAATTGGTGCTCATCCAAGCTTTATGGATTTACAGGGTTTCGGGCGTAGACGTGTTACTGGTGATTCCATGGTAGAGTTAGAACGCCAAATAGCCTACCAGATAGGAGCCTTGCAGGGGATAGCAGCGACACGCAATGCCAGCGTATCTCATGTAAAATGCCACGGGGCCCTTGGTAATATCGTAGCTGAAGACGAAGAGACGGCTAATGCAGTGGCTAAAGCCGTTAAGTCTGTTGATCCAAACCTAATACTCGTAGTGATGCCCGGTATGGCAACAGAGCGTGCGGCTGATCGATTTAGTTTGCGACGGGCCAAGGAAATCTATGCTGATAGAAATTACCAAGACAATGGGAATTTAGTTCCAAGAAGTGAGCCGGAAGCAATAATCCATGACGCGGAAAACGCGGCGAAGCGAGTAATTAAGATGTTAAATGAAAAGGCGATTACCGCGGTGTCAGGGAGGAAAATAAAAATTGAAGTGGATAGCATATGTGTCCACGGTGATAATCCCGCTGCGGTCATTATGGCGAAAAGGATACGAGAAAGTATTATCAATAATGGATTTAAGCTTTGCAGTTTCAATGAATTTGTGGATTGACTTAAACCATCAAGTATCATTTGGCCCAAAAATTTCAAAACCGGAGTAAAGAATTTTGGAAAAAACGTTTTGGCCCAACAACAAACGATTAGCATTATCGCTTGTTGTAAATGTCGAAGAAGGATCTGAATTATCTGTTGCCGAAGGGGATAGGGGACCGGAACCCGTAGATGAATTGGGTATAGTTCTAAAAAAGCCAATAAGAAACTACGGTAATGAGAGTAATTATCAATATGGGATAAAAAGGGGAGCGCCTCGTATATTATCGCTTCTTGACGAATATAAGCTGAGAGCAACTTTTACAGCAGCAGCGCTCAGCCTTGAACGTTATCCTCAGCTTGCCGAGCAAATTATTTCAGGCGGCCACGAAGTATGCAGCCATGGTTGGAGATGGGTTCACCAGTTTCATATGAATGAAGATCAAGAGAGAGAGTTTATCGATAAGGCTATAGATTCTATTACAAAAACGACAGGCCAAAGGCCTTATGGTTGGCTATCTCGATACTTGCTCACACCAAACACCCGGCGTCTCTTAGTAGAAGAAGGCTTTTTGTATCATATGGATGACTATTCAGACGACAAGCCATTCTGGGACTTTGTGGATAGTAAAGCTATTCTCATAATACCCTACGCGGTCGACAGCAATGATATGAAAATGTGGACAGATCCGGCTTATACCCCGGAACAGTGGTATGAGTACGCAAAGGATACTTTCGATCAACTTTATCTGGAGTCATGCAATAGTCCTCGAATGATGTCCTTGGGTATTCACCTTCGGATCATTGGTCGTCCTGGCAGATTTATCTGGTTCAAGCGCTTTATTGAGTATATCAAGGAATTTGACGATGTTTGGATTTGTACACGAAAAGAGATCGTGGAGCATTGGTCTAGGAAAAATCCAGCATCGGAAAACTTATAAGAAATAGAAGAGATATTCTAAAAGTTTCTAAAATGAAGTTTTGTGCTAAAAATGACGTGCTTTTAACATAAGGCTTCCTTTAACTATGAAAAAAGACAATTTTTAATCGGAGCTCACTATGGAAGATGCCATTGAGGCTTTTGCAGATCATGTTATTGAAACAAAATTAGAAGACATTCCCTCGGATGCAATAAAAGCAGCTAAAACATATATCTTAGATACGATTGGTGTGGGACTTGCAGGATCAATAGGACCGTATGTTGAAGAACTTGTTTCGACATTTGAAAATGCATCAACGGGGATAGCAAATAATGCACGGGTATTAGGGCAAAATATTCGACTGGCGCCTGGTAATGCTGCTCTTTTGAATGGTTTTCAGATTCATAATTCGGAGTTTGACTGTGTTCATGAAGAGGCTGTTGTTCATACAATGACAGTGCTAATCGCAAGCCTATTAGCTGACGCAGATAGGCGGGGAGGGGTTACAGGTGAAACACTTATCCGAGCTTCGATACTTGGTGTAGACGTAGCGTGCAATCTTGGGGTTGCCTCGACCAGTGCCCTTCAATTTTTCAGGCCAGCAACAGCGGGTGCCTTCGCCGCGGTTGCGGCGGTTGCTTGTGCAAGAGGGTTTGATAAAGAGTGTTTGCTCAGAGCTTTTTCATTAGCCTATATTCAACTTTCGGGCACAATGCAGGCTCATACGGAAGGTTCGTCATTATTAGCACTTCAAATAGGGCTAAATGCGAAAAATGCTTTGCTGGCCTGCGATTTAGCAGAAAATGGATTGCCCGGTTTAAACGGTGTTCTCGAGGGGAGGTTTGGGTATTTTGGCCTCTTTGAAGCTGCCGGGGATATCCGTTCTGTATTACCTACACTAAAACAGAACTGGCGAATAAAAGAAGTGGCGCATAAACCATTTCCAAGTGGGCGTGCGACCCATGGAATTGTGGATGCGATAAGGGAAATTCAAGCGGAACACGAGATTGACGTGGACGCCGTAGTCCGTTTGGAAGCCAGGGTTCCTTCTCTGATTAATCACCTTGTGGGTAGACCGGTACATGACAATATGGAAATAAGCTATGCCCGTCTGAATGGTCAATACGCAGCGGCAGTAATGTTGCAACGTAAGTTTATTGGAATTCATGATTACACAGATGAAGCAATCCGAAATAAGGCATCAATCGGTTTAGCAGAGAAAGTGAAAATCATAGTAAATGATAATCCGGACCCGAATGCTTTATCTCCAGTCGAAATTGATATTCATATGAAAAACGGAGAAAAGTTTTCGAGGCGTATTGAAACAGTTTACGGCAACCCGCAAAAGCCTCTCAGCAGAGAGGAACATCTAGCCAAATTTAGAAGAAATTGGGAAGTTGCGAAAGTTGGCTTGATAATGGAGAATGCAGAAAAAATGATTGGAGCGGTAGACAACCTAGAAAAGGTGACAGATATTTGTGAATTGATAGATTTAGTCACGGGGTAGAAGATTTTTGACAGAGTTTTTCCGACAAGCTGAAGTTGAAAACAACACCAAAGATTATCCTATTGGTGAAAATTTTAAGAAAATCATTGGAGCTCTTACACGAGATGAGCTGCGTTCACTGCAGGAACGCAGGTTTATGGGTTTAGTGAGAAAAGCCTGGAAAAATCCCTTTTACAAAAGGCGCTGGCACGGCATTGGATTGGAGCCGGGTGATATAAGGGGGCTGGATGATTTGCAGAAAATTCCTACCTTTTCGAAAAGTGATCTAATGGAAAGCGTTGAATCTTTTCCGCCATTCGGTGACTTTGTAGGCCCGGAAGGGTGGCAAGTTAACAGGCGTATTGTTATGCACACAACTAGCGGTACAACTGGCGCTCCTCAACCTCTTTTTTACGGTCCTCGAGACAGGGAAATACAGAACCTATTACTCGCCAGGGCATATCTTTTTCAAGGATTGAAAACAACTGACACAGTGCACTCTGTTTATGGCTTCGGTATGGTAAACGGAGGGCATTACATTAGGGAGGCAATCCTTCATTACACTAACGCCCTATTATTATCTGCAGGTACAGGGTTGGAAACGCGGTCTGAACAACAGATCGATTTAATGCGAAGATATGGCGTCAATGTTATTGTTGGTTTTGCCGATTATATTATGAAATTAGCTGAGGTTGCTCGCCAAATGGGTTTGGAGCCTGGTGTCGATTTAAAAATTCGCATGATATCTGGACATATGGCTGGCGATGATGGTCCGTCATTGTCGGAAACCTGGGGCGGGGCGGAATGCTTTGATTGGTACGGAGTTGGGGACACTGGGATTATTGCAGCCGAGGGGCCGGATCACAATGGTCTATATATTTGGGAGGATGCCCACATCGTTGAAATTATAGATCCCGACACTGCAGAGCCTGTTGCTGAGGGCGTATCTGGGAATATCTGCGATACCGTTTTATTTAAAGACTCTGTCTATCCAATTATTCGTTTCGATACAAAGGATGTCTCAACAATGTTACCTGCACAGGGAGATCTTGGGCTTCCCCTAAGGAGGCTCGCCGGTTTTCAAGGTAGAAGTGATAATATGGTAAAGCTCCGCGGAATAAACGTTTATCCAACAGGCATAGGCGTAATTTTACGAGAAATACGCCAGTTAAATGGGGAATATTTCTGTAGAGTGCGTACCGAAAAAACTGGTGCAGACTCGATGAGTGTTGTTTGTGAGACGGCTACCCAACGGTCTAATAATATCCAAATTAAAAAACGAACTGAAACAGTACTTCGACAAAAGTTGGGTGTAGGCGTGGAGGTTATTCTAGTTGATCCAGGCGAAACGGCAAAGATCACGCAAATCAATGCAAGGCAAAAACCTATAAGGTTAGTTGATGAAAGATAACTTTTTTGTTGTTAATAAAGACAGGTGTAAAAATCCCAATAATCCCCGTTGAATTGTTAAAAGTGTTAGATAAAATTTGGTTAAAATTTAAAAATTCTTAACTCGAAAGAGTCAAAAATCAAACCCAACTTTGCTCTAAAATTACACTCTAGTATGGTTAATTACT
The DNA here is from genome assembly GCA_002701455.1 of Rhodospirillaceae bacterium. Lineage (GTDB taxonomy): Bacteria > Pseudomonadota > Alphaproteobacteria > Thalassobaculales > Thalassobaculaceae. The sequence goes on along the minus strand of NZVJ01000102.1, from coordinate 14,394 downwards.
GATCGAAGCCAGGGTTTTGGCGATGTAGTTTTCTTATCAGAGCCGGCCACTCAAAGTCACCAATAGGTCGGTGCCCGGTCGAACTTATCGCTTTTCTCGCTCTTTCAATAGACACCTCTTGAACTGNTTTTGATATCTGCTGTGCTTCGGCACCAGCTTTCTGAAAAGATAATTGGAAACGACAAGCCCGCTCTGCCCGATACATCCACATAAAGGCTTCTGCAACAGTCTTGCCCACTGTAAGCAGCCCATGGTTTCGCAAAATTAATATATTAAGGTTTTGAAGATCAGAGATCAGTCTTTCTCTCTCTTCTAAATCAAAAGCCGGTCCCTCGTAGTCGTGATAACCCGTGTTGGCGATGACAGCCAGTGCCATTTGAGTAAGCGGCAACAAACCGTCTTTTTGCGTTGCTACCCCGAGCCCAGCTGATGTGTGCGTGTGCATTACGCAGCCTGCATCTTTACGGCCAATATGAATGGCACTGTGTATTGTATAGCCTGCTGGATTAANACTCCGGGAAGTGTCNGATAAAATATTACCATCAATATCAAGTTTTATAAGGTCCGAAGCGGTCATCTCTTCAAATAACACTCCCATTGGGTTTATNAGGAAGTGATCTGAAGGACCGGGAATACGGGCGGATAAGTGTGTTGCTAACATATCAGACCAACCGTATAGATCTACCAAACGGAAAGCTGCGGCCAAATCAACTCGTGTCTNCCATTCAAGATTGTCCATTTAGCTATCTTTCCAAGTTTATNTAATTGNTCTTNAATCGTCACTTTTTCTGTTGCTANTTTATGTATCCTCTTTAATCATATCAGCCGCTTTCTCTGCAATCATTATAACGGGTGCATTAATATTNCCTGATGGCATTGTAGGCATNACTGAGGCGTCGACCACTCGCAANCCATGAANGCCGTGTACTTTCAANCGGTCATCGACTACTGCGAGAGGGTCGCTTCCCATTTTACAAGTGCCCATTGGGTGGTAAGTGGTAGCACCCGTATCCCGCGCAAACTGAAGCATTTGATCGTCGGTTGTTACATTTANACCAGGATTCATTTCATGTGATATATATTGGCTCATAGACCGGGTTTCTCCAATGCTTCTACAAAGATGNAAACCGTCTATTAAAGTTTTTTGATCTAGCGGGTCGGCTAGGAAGTTTGGGCGTATTTTTGGTGCATCAAAGGGATTTCGGCCGCCGATATGTATCGACCCCTGACTTTCTGGCCGGCACTGATAGACAGCTAATGTCATGCCTGGCTCTTTATCCAGTTTACGATCAGTAGATGATGCAAAACTGCCGTGTACGAAAAAAAATTGAACGTCTGGTGTTTCGAGTTCAGGACGCGTGCGCATGAAAGCGTGTCCGACACCTGCCGTCCATGTGAGTACGCCTCGTCGTGTGACGGCATACTTAACTGCTTCTTTGATTAAGTTGAAGCCGCGGGTCTGTTCGTTAAGTGTAAAGGGCTTATTTACCCGCCAATTCATTCTAGCTGCGAAGTGATCCCGGTAATTTTCACCAACACCAGGTAATTCATGTATTACGTCGATGTCGTGTTGTCTCAGTAGCTCGGGCTGACCTATTCCAGATAATTCTAGTATCTGCGGTGATTGAACGGCTCCCGCGCACAGTATGACCTCTCCGTTTGCGGTTTCAGTTTTTTCTAGCCCGTCGACACTATAATTAACGCCTACAGCCTTTTTACCTTCAAAATTAATTTTCGTAACATGAGCTCTGGCCTCAACTGTTAAGTTTTTTCTGCCCTTAGCTGGGTTCAAAAAAGCCCTCGCTGTACTTTCTCTTCGGCCATTTCGCTGTGTTATTTGATAGTAGCCAAATCCATCTTGTACAGCGCCATTGTAATCTGGGTTCCGTTGGTATCCCAGTTCTTCACCGGCGCCGATGAAAGCTTCAATCAAGTCATGGCGTTCGTACATATCTGCGACGTTCAGGGGGCCGCCATTTCCCCTAAAATTATCCGCTCCACGTTCAAAATTTTCTGATTTTTGAAAATAAGGGAGTACGTCGTCATATGACCACCCTCGATTGCCGAGTTGAGCCCAGACGTTGTAGTCAAAGGCCTGGCCACGGACGTAAAGCATACCATTTATAGAACTCGATCCACCTAAAACTCTTCCTCTTGGAATAGGAATTTGCCGTCCAGATACATTGTCTTCGGGCTCCGTCTGAAAATTCCAATTCACTTCGGGGTTATTTAGCGTTTTTGTAAAACCAACCGGCACGTGGATCCAAAAATTAGAATCTTTATCGCCCGCCTCCAATAATAGGACGCTTTTATCTGAATTCTCACTCAGTCTATTAGCTAAAACACAACCTGCCGATCCTGCTCCGATGACTATGTAATCGTAAGCCATTTTATCCCCCTCATTAAAAAAAGCATCTCTACCCTAGTAAAAATTTTTAATTAAAGATCATCACGAATGGACTATAAGGCGAAATTAACTATGCTTTCTTCATAAATTAACGTTTCATTTCTTTTTATTAAAAAGGCTATATAGGAAATTATCAATGAATATTGGAAAACGTCTTGAAGNAAAGGTCGCGCTGATNACTGGAGGAGCCTCTGGTATAGGTGCTGAAACTGCGAGATTATTTGCAGCTCATGGAGCAAAACTTATAGTCGCCGACGTTCAAGATGAATTAGGCGAAAAAGTTGTTTCAGAAATCAAAGAAGAGGCGGGGCACGCCATTTATAAACACTTGGATGTAACAGATGAAGCAGCTTGGGGCCAACTTGTCCAAGAAATAGTAGATATGCATGGCAGTGTTGATGTTTTGGGTAATATCGCCGGCATATCCGGCCGAGACCCTGCCATGAAAGTACAGAAAACAATTACTCCTGGTCCTCTAATTGAAGATACGAGCCTCGAAGTATGGAATAAAATTATGGATATTAACGTTACTGGTGTCTATCTGGGTACTAAATCAGTTTTGCCCGTTATGAGGGATGCCGGTGGAGGATCGATAATCAATATTTCTTCGATCTGCGGCCTAGTAGGTAGTTTTGGCAATGCAGCCTATCACGCTTCAAAGGGCGCGGTAAGAATTTTCACGAAGGCAACTGCAGTGCAGCATGCGAAAGATAAAGTGCGGGCAAACTCAATTCATCCCGGTTTTGTAGATACACCCATGACAAAACCGGGGCATTCAAACAACGAGGTTGCCAAGACGAGAATTGAAGCAACACCTCTTGGAAGATTTGGTGTTCCTATGGATATTGCTATGGGCTGTTTATATTTGGGTTCCGACGAGTCATCTTGGGTGACAGGAACCGAATTAGTTATTGATGGCGGGTTAACTGCACACTAAAGTCGGATGTATTCTAGGCCAGCATAATTAATTTATCTGCAAAAAAATTGGAAAAATGATGGCAAACCTCGATTTATATCCGAGCGTCAAGTTTCTGCACGCTGCCGCCCGAAAAAAATTGCCAAAGTTTTCCCTGGATTATGTCGAAGGGGGAACTGGTTTGGAGGCTGGGTTAAAGCGCAATAGGGATGCCCTAGATGCTGTAACAATCGCCCCAAAGTATATAAATGAATGGCCATCCTTAGATACACAAGTAGAGTTATTTGGACATAAATTCTCTCTGCCNTTTGGTATTGCGCCGATGGGGTTAGCAAGTCTTCAATGGCCGAAAGCTGAGTTAATTTTTGCTGAGGCGGCCAAAGATGCAAATATTCCTGTGGGTCTAAGCACGTCGTGCACGGTGGATATCGAAGAATTTGGAGCGGTTGCCGGCGAACATGGCTGGTTTCAGCTTTATCCTCCTCAGGATGAAAATATTAATGACGATCTTATNGAGAGAGCAGAGCGGTCTGGTTGTGGAGCGTTAATGGTTACCGTGGATGTGCCGGCCCGAGGTTGGAGACCTCGTGATATGTATAATGGGCTTTCGTTACCGCCGCGCATCACTCCGGCGTCGCTGTATCATGCGGCTTGCCGACCTCGATGGAGTTTGACCACCGTGGCGTCGGGAATTCCTCATTTTAAGACGATGGGACGTTATTCGAAAAATAAAAGTTTTAGAGGTATAGCAGACTTCATAAGACAGCAATTAGGCAAGCCAGTTAGTCGCGATCGCTTAAAACATATAAGGAAAAAATGGAAGGGCCCGTTAATAATTAAAGGGATAATGCATCGGGGTGATGCCGAAGATGCTTTGAGCATGGGATATGATGGCATTCTGGTGTCAAATCATGGAGGCCGGCAGCTGGATGCTTGCCTATCACCTGTGGAAGTTCTGGGTGATATAATCAATGCAGTAGATGGCAGGGCGGCTGTGATGGTGGACAGTGGGTTTTCAAATGGCCTTGATGTAGCGCGCGGAATTGCTCTAGGTGCTGACTTTGTATTTTGTGGCAGAGCGTTTATGTGGGGAGTTTCTGTTTTGGGTAAAAAGGGCCCGGAACATGTGATAAGTTTATTGTCCAATGAGCTTCAATTAGCGTTAACCCAGATTGGCTGTCCTTCCGTAAATATGCTGAATGACACATGGCTAAGTTAGAAAATTTATCTAAATCAAATAACATTTGAAGATATTTTTGCTTTAGAGGCAATGAAGTTGGTTTTCAAATAATCATTTCACTTGACTGAATAGAAATAGGGTAATTCTATTTGAGCAGTAGGAAATTAATTTTTAAAAAATCGTCGCTAAAGTTAGCAATTATAAATTCGTGCGAAGGGGGTAAAAGAAAATGGAGAAATGGGATTTTTCAATCAACAAGGCCGCAGACGCTGTCTGGACAGAAGGTCTTCGGGAAATTTTTGAATACCGCGATTTGGGAATAAAAGAGGCAACCAAAGGCGACTATATCGCGCATATTGTAAAGGCGAACGGAAAAGAAATGAAAGACGATGTTCAGCACTGGCATGTCCATGATTGCACTTTTCAGTTTGTAATGGTTTTAAATGGTTGGGCAGAATTTGAATATGAAGGGGAAGGAGTGCGCAGAATAGAAAAGGGCGATGTTTTAAATCAAAGGCCAGGGATTAAGCACCGAGAGATAGCCTGCTCTAAGGACTTCGAAGTTCTTGAAATAGTTTCGCCAGCAAATTTTGAAACACGTATTGTAGATGCTCCTGACAGCGCCGAGGCAGCAGAGTGAAATTGAAAAAGAAGGAGCCCCTTTAATAGGCGGCTCCTTCTTTTTCAAAATAAGGAATGCTTATCAAGTTTAACCCAGCTGGAATTAGCGAATATCTCAGCGGGACCGAAATTTGCTTTATAAGACATTTTCTTAGATTGGGCGATCCAATACCCTAGGTATAGGTGATCTAGGTTTTTGCGCTGTAAGTCATCTATAAGGTCCAAAATAATAAAAGTCCCCATACTTCTTTTTTTCTGAAGACAATCAAAAAAGCTGTAAACCGCAGAATATCCGTCTCTTTGTTCATCTAATAAGACTGCGCCGACCAGTTCTAAAGAAATTTTAGATCTGTAGATTATAACCGAGGTATTTATAGGTGATGTTTCCAACATTCCTCGGAAATCGGCATAGTCCATTAATGCCATCTCCCCGCCATTGTGGCGTACCATCTGGTAATTTTTAAATAGTTCGAAAAGTTCTTTTGTAGCGATCGGAGGAACACACGCTTTAATGAGATCTTTATTGCGATTAAAGACCCTTTTTTGGGTTTTACTCCAAACGAATTGCTTTGCAAGTACCCTGATAGGTTTGCAGGCATTACAAGAGGGGCAAGCCGGTTTATAACTTATATGCTGGCTCCTCCTAAAGCCCGCCTCTGCAAGAATATTATGACACTTTTGACCTCTTATGCTTGAAATATCAGTAGCCAAACGCCGTTCCATTTTGTCATGAATATATGGACAGGGCATCGGTTGTGTGTAAACGAAATTTAATGGTGGGGTAGTGGTGCCATCAAACATACTGAAGGAGGTATCCTGGAATTAGAAAACTTGAAATTTTAGGAATAAAGAAATAGCAAAATTATGTGAACNTTAACAATAACTCTTTTAAGATTAATTTANGNTCTTTGATTTTACTGCGTTCTCAGCCTCCGCTTTTTCGGCCTTTACCTTTGGTAAGCTGGTTTCAGTTGCTATTTTTGTCTCGTCGGCTGGTGCTTGGTCTGGATTACTTGCTTTNGATTGGCTCAGTAAGACAATACTAATCCTTCGATTAGCGGGCGCCATTGGATCATTAGGCTCAATTGGCTCACGGTCTGCCATACCTACAACTTGCGCTATNCGGGAATCATTTACACCAAACTCGCCTAAAGTACGACGACTTGCGTTAGCTCGCTCTGTAGAGAGATCCCAATTAGTTCTCAGTGACCCGGGAGCAAATGGCCNGGCATCGGTATGGCCAGAAATTTTTATTTTGTTAGGAAGTTTTTTTATAATTTCGGCAACTTTTTCTAGCAATTTACGGGTGCGGTCGTGCATCTCATCGCTGCCGAGTGGAAATAGGGCCACCTTTTCTTGATCTAACAATTGAATACGAAGTCCCTCTTTTGCGGACTCTATTTCTAGGCCTTCAGCTGCTTCTTTAAGTTCTTGGTCCTCAGATTCTTCAATAGCCTTTCTGATCAACTGTTCTGCTTCGGCGAATTGTGCGGCCTCTCTTGCGACCTCCTGTTGTTGCAAAAGTTGCTCTAGCTGTTGCTGCGTGATGGTTCCTTCNTCATCTTCGTCGCTGCCAGTCCTTGACTCTATATTTTCAGGGTCATCGGAATCTGGTTCAACTGACTCGGTTTCTTCCGCCTGCGGACGGGCGACAGTTGGTGTACTTACCATTGGNGGTGACCCGGCGGATTTCAATGCGCCTGGNTGCGTAATTGACGTGCCTCCTAGAAGGCCGCCTGAGCCGCTTCTTGTGGATCTAGATATTGCAGTAGGATCAAAGTAGTTGGAAATACCCATTTTTTGCTCTTCCGTCGTGGCATTTAACAGCCACAAAAGAAGAAAAAACGCCATCATAGCAGTCACGAAATCAGCATACGCCACTTTCCAAGCGCCGCCGTGATGACCGCCATGTCCCCCTTTCTTGACTTTTTTGATAACGATTTCGGCGTGATTATCCAACTATCCTGTGCTCCATTTTGAAAAGTTTTTCACGATATTTAAATCTACAAAAGANTGTGAATTTATCCATCCAACTAAATATTTGGCAGTGCAGCGACCGCTTCTTCTACTTCAAAAAATGAAGGACGATCTTTAGACATTAAAACTTTCCTGGCAAACTCAATNGACACTGCTGGNGCATACCCNGCAACATGGGCTAGCAAGCCTGCTTTNATGCATGTCATGTACTTACTGTCTGCTTCAAAAACGTTATTCATATTGACAGCTAAAGGAGAAACAAAACCGTAGGCCAGAAAAATTCCAAGAAAGGTTCCAACCAACGCCCCGCCAATNAGTTTCCCGAGAACTTCCGGGGGCTCCGTTATTGAACTCATTGTNTTGATAACACCAAGCACAGCGGCCACAATTCCTAATGCGGGAAAACCGTCTCCCATCGTTTGATAGGCTGTGACTAACTGAGCTTCTTCCGCGTGATGGGTTTCTAGTTCTTCGTCTATAAGATCAGCCAGCTCGTGTGCATTTTCCGTCCCTAGTGTCATCATTCTTAAGTAATCACAAAAAAATTCTAAGGCATGATGGTCGGATGAAAACTTTGGAAATGCCTTGAATAAGTCGCTTTCCTCGGGGCGTTCTATATGTGACTCAATTGCCAACATNCCCTTTGTTTTTGCTAGTTTAAAAACGGCNTACATTAAGCTTAACAGCTCTAAGTAATCGTCCTTANTGTATTTTGGGCCTCGCATTGAAACCTTAAATGCATAGCCTGCCTTTGCTAATACAAACTTCGGGTTGGCAACAACAAAGGCACCCACGCCGGCTCCACCGATAATGACCAATTCGAACGGTTGCCATAGCGGTCCTAATTTTCCTCCCATCATCATGTATCCGCCGATAACGCAGACCATAACTATCACCCATCCGACTATAACTAGCATTAGCGAACTCCTCGGTGTTCTTTATTAATTACCTAGCTGTAACAAGCAACCATCGTGCCAATTATCGCTTAAATGCATTAAATTTGCAAAGATTTTGAAGTTTTCAATTTTAAAGCAAAACTATATTTTTTTACTTTTTTAACTAAATAATAGCCAGCTAACGTCTTGAGTTTATCCTATTGAACGTGCTTTAAACATAATATTAAATANAGTGANGTCGATAAGCCTTCGACTAAAGAGTTGAATGGGGAGGAGTAAAACTGTCAATGGACAAACGACATTTTCGCTCCGTGTTAGGTGAATTTGCAACCGGTGTTACTATNATNACAACNATAGAAAATCAGGAACCACGAGGNATAACCGCCAATTCTTTTACATCTGTTTCCTTGGAACCACCGCTGGTTTTGTTCTGTTTAGGCAGGGAATCNACAAATTTTAATGCCTTTAATACGGCGGATTTTTTCGCTGTTAATATTCTCTCTGCTGATCAATCAGANATATCGAATAAATTTGCAGTGTTCGAGGGGGATAGATTTGAGGGANTTAATTGGACACGCTGGGAGACAGGGGCGCCAATTTTACCAAATACCATCGCAGCAATCGATTGCAGGCTTAAGGAACTTTTTGACGCGGGAGACCACATCATAGTTCTGGGAGAGGTGTTGCGCGCAGAAAAAATGGCTGAAAAAGCTCCTCTCCTTTATTTCGAAGGGAAATACTCNAAAATCCTGGAGTAAACTTAATCTTCGAGTTCCTCTAGAATATGTTCCCTGTCTTGATCTANATTTGGTGCTGGCTGGCGGGTTTCAGGATCCTCGAAGCTCGAGATTTTTATTGGNTTCCCGGCCACTTTCATCGAGCCCGTAACTGGGTCTTCAATTGAAACGATCATGTTCCGAGCAATTGTCTGAGGATGTGTTGCGGCTTGTCCAATGTCGTTTATTGGTCCGGAAGGTACGCCAAAGTTGTCTAAAATGTCTATCCATTGAGATGTCGTTTGATTTATTAATACGCTCTCCATTTCGGTTTTTAATTTTTCTACATTTTGGTTTCTATTCTCATTAGAACTGTAATCAGGATTGTTAGCCCATTCCGGGTGTCCTAAAGCTTCAGCTAGTTTACCAAATATACCATCATTACCAGCTGAAATAATGATATAGCCATCTTTCGTCTTGTAAGCCTCAAATGGAGTGATGGAAGGATGCCGTGCACCTAGCGGCCCTGGTGCCTTTCCGCTAACCTGATAGCGCATGACAGCGTTTTCCAGAAGTGCAACCTGGCAATCGAGCATGCCAATATCGACNTTTGTTGCCTTGCCNGTGAGCTGCCTNTGAAATAACGCTGCTTGAACGCCTATAGTCGCGTACAAGCCGGACCCGATATCACCTATAGACATGCCTATGCGAGTTGGNGGTGATCCGGGATGACCAGTTACNCTCATGATACCCCCCATCCCTTGAACTACCATATCGTAAGCTGGCCGGTACATTTCAGGCCCAGAATGTCCAAATCCTGAAGCTGATGCATAAATAAGTTTGGGGTAGTTTTCTTTTATGCTGTCCCAGCCAAAGCCTAATTTTTCCATGGTCCCCGGTCTAAAGTTTTCTACTATAACGTCAGCTTTTTTAAGGAGTTTTCGGAAAANTTTCTTGTCGTCCTCGTCTTTTAAATTGAGAACAATACTCTCTTTCCCTCTATTCACTGACTGAAAATAGGCTGATTTGCCGTTCACGAAAGGGCCATATTCTCGTGCATCGTCTCCGGTGCCTGGACTTTCAACTTTTATAACGCGAGCGCCCAGTTCCTTGAGCATTAAAGTGCAGTAGGGACCCGCCAAAATTCTTGAAAGATCGATGACTGTTATTCCTGAAAGGGGGCCATTGGGCAAAAGATCATTGCTGTTTAGCATTTCATGTTTCCTCGGTCATTAATATTTGCTCGAATCAGATTCTTTNTTCCTGATTGTATTGGCATTTAGCAGGGATTTCTGCAATCAAGTTAGTAGTTCTTTTGNAAGAAANTCCGATATAAANGCTTTTTTNCCATTTTTTTTTAACTAATTGATGATTTCATTGCGAAATTGGCTTGAAGTCCACGGAAGGCATGCTATGTAGAAGAGTGTTTTATGTACGCGGAAAACTCCACCATTTTTTACGGTATCNTTTTGAAACTGAGAGTTGGNTTATGACAAATTGTTNCACGAAAAAATACGGTTTTTTCACCTTTGGTTTCGCGTCCAAAATTTTGCGNTTTTTTTGCAACGGAGTTCNATAGATAATCTGGATTTAACCAATTTACTNAAACTCNGNTTTTCTAANGTTTTTAGCGGAAATCGGGANATATGTAAAACTCAATTTGGGGATATCAAACTATGAGTTTGGAAGAACATNGGGGAGCAAAAAATGACAGGCCGAGGGCTCCCTACACAAAGCCGACCGATATTTCAGATCCAGACTATTTTCATAAGGTTGTAGATTGTCAATGGGCTTGCCCTGCTCATACCCCAGTTCCCGAATATATAAGGATGATCGCGCAGCGGCAGTACACAGAGGCATATATGGTAAATTGGGAATCAAATGTATTCCCCGGAATTTTGGGCAGGACTTGCGATAGGCCATGTGAGCCGGCTTGCCGAAGGGGGAGAATTGAAGAAAAACCAGTTGCTATTTGTCGCTTAAAGCGCGTTGCGGCAGATAACAGGGGTGACATTGAGCACCTTATGCCGGAAATAGGGCCCAAGAACGGCAAGAGAGTGGCTTGCATCGGCGGTGGACCAACCTCTCTCACAGTAGCTCGTGATTTGGCCCCTCTGGGCTACCACGTAGTTGTTTTTGACAGAGACGGTGCTGGGGGAGGGATGATGCGTAGCCAAATTCCAGCCTTCAGATTGCCTGAAGCAGTTTTGAATGAAGAAGTTGATAGAATTATAGATTTTGGTGTAGAGACGCGATTTAACCACGAAGTTACAAGCCTCAAAGAAGTTCTTAATGATGACTTTGATGCGATTTTTGTTGGTACAGGCGCCCCGCGAGGCCGCGATCTTAATATTCCAGGGAGAGAAGAGGTCGCTGATAACTTCCATATAGGGATCGACTGGCTGATGAGTGTAGCTTTTGGCCACACTTCTAAAATCGGAAAACGTGTCGTGGTGCTGGGAGGCGGTAATACTGCAATGGATTGTTGCAGAACGGCAAAGCGTTTAGGGGGCGAAGACGTGAAAGTGATTGTGCGTAGTCCGTTTGACACAATGAAAGCGTCACCTTGGGAAATAGAAGATGCCCAAAACGAGGATGTCGAAATTCTAAATAATCATGTTCCACAAAAATTTCTGATCGAAGACGGAAAACTGGCTGCGGTAGTTTTCGAAAAAGTGAGTCCGGAAATCGATGCTGAGGGAAGACGCAAAATGGTTCCAACCGGTGAGGAGCCCGTCGTGGTTCCGTGCGACGATGTATTGTGCGCAATTGGCCAGGAAAACCATTTCCCTTGGATTGAGAGAGATATTGGTTTGGAGTTTGGCGAATGGGATATGCCCGTTGTTGATAAAGAGACATTTCAATCTACCAACCCTAAAGTGTTTTTTGGCGGCGATGCGGCATTTGGTCCAGAAAATATAATTTGGGCTGTGGCTCACGGCCACCAGGCTGCTATTTCGATAGATAGCTTCTGTCAACAAAAGGATGTGCGGGATAGACCTCCGCCTGAAGTGACACTAGTCAGTCAGAAGATGGGAATGCATGAATGGTCTTACCACAACGATATTTCAAACGATGAACGGTACCTGGTGCCCCACGCTGACAAAAACTTTACCCTCAAGGATATAAAAATGGAGGTTGAACTCGGGTTTGATGAGCAGCTTGCGTTCGACGAAGCCATGAGATGTTTAAACTGCGACGTTCAAACTGTTTTTGAAGACGTAAAATGTATAGAGTGCGACGCTTGTGTAGATGTTTGCCCAGTCGATTGTATAAATTTTATAGAAAACTCGCCCGAAGCAGATTTAAGACAAAACTTGAGAGTGCCTGCCAATGACATGGAGCAAAGCCTTTATGTCTCCGATATTTTGCCCACGGGACGGTCGATGATTAAAGATGAGGATGTATGCCTGCACTGTGGTCTTTGCGCGGAAAGATGCCCTACCGCTGCGTGGGATATGCAGCAGTTTCTTTATAAAGAAGGGCAAGCTAAAAACCAGCAGGTTGCAAAATGAAGGTAAATGACTTCGTTATCAAATTCGCTAACGTAAACGGGTCAGGTTCTGCCAGTGCCAATTCTTTGTTTGCAAAGGCGGTGTTTCGTATGGGAGTACCCGTAGCACCTAAAAACATTTTCCCGTCAAATATACAAGGATTGCCCACATGGTTTGAAGTTCGCGTAAATGGGAACGGGTACCTTGGGCGCCGGGAAGGTATAGATCTGATGGTGGCAATGAATCCTCAGAGCTGGGCAGACGACTTGGCCTCTATAGTTCCTGGCGGATATCTTCTTTATGATAGTACGTTTATACGTGAAATTGAGCGCGACGATATAAAGACGATTGGGGTTCCCTTAACAAAACTGTGTAACGAGAGGTTTACTGTTCCACGAGAGCGGCAATTGTTTAAGAATGTTGCGTACGTAGGTGCGCTGACGGCGCTTTTGGATATGGACTTTGAAGTTGTTAAAGGCATGGTTAGTGAACAATTCAAGGGAAAAGAAAAGTTAATAGAACCAAATATTGATGCACTCGAACTCGGTAGGCAATATTCACTTCAGCACTTTGACTGCCCTCTTGATGTGAGGGTGCAGACCTCTGAGGCTGTTGGTAATCAGATTTTAATGGAAGGCAATGCTGCGGTAGGGCTAGGATGTGTTTATGCTGGTGTGACAGTTGCTGCTTGGTATCCAATCACTCCTTCTACCTCGGTTGCTGAGGCGTTCGATATGTACTGCCATAAACTTAGAGTAGAAAAAGAGACTGGTAGAAAGAAATTTGCTGTTATCCAAGCAGAAGATGAACTGGCTGCAATTGGTATGGTTATTGGTGCCAATTGGAATGGTGCTCGAGCGTTTACCGCGACTAGTGGACCCGGAATATCTTTAATGAGTGAATTTTTAGGTTTAGCTTACTTTGCCGAAGTTCCGTCCGTTTTAGTCAATATCCAAAGAGGCGGTCCGTCCACTGGAATGCCGACACGAACGCAGCAGTCAGATATAACAGCATGCGCATATGCCAGCCATGGCGATACAAAGCACGTCCTTATTTTCCCATCTAATCCTTCCGAATGCTTCGAGTTCACAATAGAAGCATTTGATCTAGCAGAACGTCTTCAGACGCCGGTCATTATGATGAGCGATTTAGATTTGGGTATGAATGAATGGACCACAAGCGCATTAAAAATTGATGAATCGCGACAGTGGGATAGGGGCAAGGTTCTAGACGCAGAGGAGTTGGAGAAAGTTGAGCAATTTGGTCGATACCTGGATGTAGACGGGGACGGTATTCCGTATAGAACATATCCGGGAACACATCCGGAAAAGGGAGCGTTCTTTACTCGAGGAACTTCACATAATGAGTACGCAGGTTATACAGAGGATGGCAGCGTCAACGTTCGTATTATGGAGCGTCTGTTGAAAAAGTTTAATACCGCAAAAGAACTTGTGCCTCAGCCGGTATTTGGGCAGAAAAAACAGTCTTCGACTTTAGGGCTGGTCTATTTTGGTACAACAGATATAGCTATTCCCGAGACAATGGGGCTTCTCAAAGAAAAAGAAATTCGATTGGATACCATGCGGATCCGGGCTTTTCCATTTTGTAACGAGGTTGAGAAATTCATAAACGACCATGAGCAAGTTTTTCTAGTTGAACAGAATAGAGACGGGCAGATGCGGTCACTGTTGATAACTGAGTGTGAAATTAATCCAGCTAAAATTGTTCCAATTCTAAATTATGACGGTTTTCCAATAACCGCAAAATCCATAGTCGATATGATTTCGAAGTATTTAGGTGAAACGAAAACTAAGGTAGAAGCAGGCAATTTTGCTGCTGAGTAGTCGGTTCGCAGTTAAACGGGGTATATCTCATGAGCTATTTAGCTAAACCAAAATTTCATCACCCAAAATTGCCGCGTAATGACTTAGGGCTAACGCGTCGGGATTATGAGGGGTCAATGTCGACATTATGCGCTGGCTGTGGGCATGACTCTGTGAGTGCGGCGATTGTTGAAGCCTGTTTTGAGCTAAATCTGCCCGCACATAAGGTAGCCAAAATGTCCGGTATTGGCTGCTCTTCAAAGACACCGACTTACTTTTTGTCGAAAAGCCATGGGTTCAATTCTGTGCATGGGAGAATGCCTTCAATAGCTACTGGAGCTGCAATGGCAAACCATGAATTACT
>NZVJ01000101.1 GCA_002701455.1 Rhodospirillaceae bacterium | reverse complement strand
GCTTCTGCCCGCCCCATTGCAGTTAACGTTCCGGTAAAAACCAGCGTTTTCCCCGCCATCTTACTTTGCAGAGCAGGCTGAAATTCATAGTGCTTTATAATTAATTCGTTATTTAAGTCATTTAGTATCTCAAGGTTTTTTTCCTGACTAAAAAAGTTTAGCAAGTCGTGCCCAACTGAAACCCCAATCTGATCTATATTAATCAGGGATTCCCATGCTTCTTGGTTTCCATTCCCGCATTCAATCATTGCTTCCCGCCATCGCCCAACATTTGTATAGTTTTCTGCTATTAATTTAGCCGTAACCTGACCGATTTGCGGTATTCCCAGACTATAAATAAAACGGTCGAACTCCACCTGCCTTGCCTTCTCTATTGCTTGGTATAAGTTTTCGATCGACCTGGCTCCCCAGCCTTGCTGCTCCTCAAGCTGTTGACGGTGCCGTGACAAACGAAAAATATCTCCCGGATTTTCTATAAGCTTCATTTCCCAGAAGAGCCTGATTTGCTTTTCTCCAAGGCCATCAATATTTAACGCATGTTTTGAAACGAAGTGTTTTAACCGCTCAACCGCCTGTGCACTACAGGATAAACCTGACATGCATTTTCTAGCCGCTTCACCCTCTGCACGCAACGTTTCACTACCGCAACTTGGGCATATTTTTGGAAATATAAATACCTGACTGTCATCTCCACGTTCTTTAAGGTTTACGCTTACGACTTGCGGTATAACGTCTCCCGCACGCTGCACAACCACGATATCGCCAACGCGAATATCTTTTCTTTCAATCTCATCCTCATTATGCAGTGTTACATTGGAGACTGTGACACCTCCTACTGTTACAGGCTTCAACCGACCAACCGGCGTTAGGACTCCCGTCCTTCCAACCTGAATATCTATTTTTGTCAATCTCGTTTCGAGTTGCTCAGCTGGAAATTTATGGGCAATCGCCCATCTTGGTGCACGGCTTACCGTCCCCAATCGGCTTTGCCAATCTAAGCGATTGACTTTATATACCATTCCATCAATTTCATAGGGCAACTGCTCTCGTAGATCAGCAACTTTTTTGTAAGATGTGAGAATGTCCTCTACGTTTTCACAGATCTTAGACAATGGATTAACCGAAAAACCGTTCATCCTAAATAAATCTAGAAAACCAAGATGCGTATTTATTTCCGTTNCTGAAACCGTTCCCCAACTGTAAGCAAAGAAATTCAAACTCCTTGNTGCAGTTATCAACGGGTCCAATTGCCTAAGGGATCCTGCTGCTGCGTTCCTTGGATTTGAAAATTTATTTTTGCCGATTGCTTCTTGGGATTTATTTAATTCCTCAAAAGCNACTTTCGTCATGTAAACTTCACCGCGGATCTCAAGTATCTCTGGTATTTGTGTTGTGAGTTTTTTAGGGATATCATCAATCGTTAAGAGGTTTTTGGTTATATCCTCGCCTGNCGTCCCATCCCCACGGGTTACACCATAAACAAATTCTCCTTTCTCGTAACGGAGAGATGCGGATAAACCGTCTATTTTCGGTTCTGAAACGAATTCCAATGGTATATTTTGGTCAAGCTTTAAAAACCTTCTAACTCGATCCGAAAAGTCGAAAACCTCTTCTTCACTAAATGCGTTTCCAAGTGAAAGCATTGGTTCACTATGTATGATTTTATTAAAACCTGCTGAGGGCGCAGAACCAACCTTATCCATTATTTCAATAGCTACTGATAGTTGAGGNAAGCGTCGCGCTATGGTCTCGAACCTTCGTCTCAGTCCGTCATAATAAAAGTCATCGACTATTGGATTGCTATCGTTATAGTAGCGCAGATCGTGGAACTTAATTTCTTCTGCCAGTGCATTTAATTCCTCTTCGGCGTCCGATTCCCCTAATTCANCGGGTAATTTCTCTCTTAACTTATTTTCCATGGCGATTCTTTTTAACCTTCCATGAGCTTAAGTGCAGCAGAACGAGCCTCTGCTGTGATTTTCTTACCTGACAGCATTCTTCCAATTTCTTCCACTCGTGCTTCCTTTTTTAGATGGGTGGCAATAGTTATGGGCCTGTCNTCTCCTCTTTTCGAAATTTGCCAATGATGNTCACCNATCGCGGCTACTTGCGGTGAGTGGGTGACAACAAGAACTTGGTGATTTTCTCCTAGCTTCTTTAATCTATTCCCAACGGCTGCCGACACTGCTCCACCCACACCGGAGTCAACTTCATCAAAAATCAAAGTTGGAATCGGGTCGGAACCCGCTAACGCTGCCCTTAGAGCTAGAAGCAGTCTTGATCTTTCCCCGCCCGAGGCAATTTTACTAAGNGGCCCTGCTGCTACTCCTTGATTTGCTGAAATTAAAAATTGAATTTCGTCAATTCCGCAGGAATTCCAGTTTTTTTCCTCCATTTCTTCATGCCTTATTACAAATGACGCCTTATCCATTTTCATTTCTGGCAGCTCAGATGTAACGGCTTTTTGGAGAAGTTGGCTTTTTTTCTGCCGGCTTTCCTTNAATGCGGCAGCNACTTCATAGTAATTTTGTTTGGAAATATGTGTCTTTTTTTCTAACGCTTTCAGCCTATCATCGCCCGCCTTAACTTCTTCAAGTTTNCTCCGCATTTTTTCAAGCAGATTAGGTAACTGGTTTGAAGGAACATCATGTTTTCGCGATAAAGACCTTATGTCCGCTAACCTTGTTTCTACTTCTTCCAGTCTTTTCTCATCTGAAGCGATTTCGTTAACCAGCCTTGCGAGTTCATTCTCACTTTCGTTTAACTCTACGATAGCACGATCAATTGCTTCCACGACTGCGGGGAACTTATTTTGCATTTTTTCGAGAGAGCGCCGTGCCTTACTCAACATTATAGCTGCACCNGTATCGCCAGATAGATACTCAATTGTACTATTTATAGTCTCTATATTTTTCTCTGCATTTGTTAAAAAATTACGCAGCTCTATTAATTCTTCTTCTTCACCATCCTTTATNGCNAATATNGCTAANTCATTCACAGAAAACTCTAGAAACTCTTGTTGTTCAGTGTTTTCTCTATATTCTGATTGTGCCTCTTCGAAGCTTTTTTTACAATTCTGCCAGTTTAAGAATTCATTTTCTACCTNCTGAACTAACGTNGAATGTCCTGAAAACAAGTCTANAAACCGTCTATGATTAGCTGTACGCATTAATCCATGCGCCTCAAATTGCCCCTGAATTTCAATAAGTAAGTCGCCAATTCCTCTGAGCGTTGATACGCTGATTGGTCTATCGTTCAAGAACGCTCGGCTAGAGCCTTCCTTTTTTAGAACTCTCCTGAGCACTAACCCTTCCTGTTCCATTTCTGGGAGCTCTATTTCTAATTCTTCTAAAAAAGTCCTAATTGCATCANATTTTGTTATTTCGAAANAGGCNGTTACAACCGCCTGATCTTTTCCGTGTCTGATAAGACCTACATCACCTCTACCTCCCATAGCTANGCTCAACGCATCTAGAAGAATTGACTTTCCTGCTCCAGTTTCACCTGTTAGCACAGTCAAACCATCTTCGAATGAGATATCTAAACGATCGATTAAAACGACATTACGAATAGATAATTCAACAAGCATATTTTCCTCAGAATACCCAGAACCCTAATCCAAAAAGACCATTATCCTTTAACTTGGATTTACTCAATTTTCCTGTTTTAACAATTGAATAAGTGTCCCGGTACCAATCACTCCCGGGATAGTTATATCCTAATATTGCTGCGGTCTTTGTTGCCTCTTCCTTTAATCCGAGCGCAAGATAGGCTTCCGTAAGCCTATGCAAAGCTTCCGGGACTTGGGCTGTTGTATCAAACTTTCCTACCACTACTTTAAATCTATTGATTGCGGAGAAGTAATGGCCACGTTTTAGATAAAATCGGCCTATTTCCATTTCTTTACCTGCTAAATGATTCCGCGTGAGATCAATTTTCAATTTTGCGTCACGTGCGAACTTACTTTTTGGGAAACGTTTAACAATCTCCAAGAATGTATCAAGGGCCTGTTTAGTTATCCTCTGATCTCTTCCAACGTCGACTATTCTCTCGTAATAACTAAGTCCCTTTAAATAGTATGCATAGTCAATGTTTTTGTTGCTGGGATTAAGTTGAATAAATCTATTAAGTGCATTCACAGCTTCATCGTACTGGTTACTCTGATAAAGCGAATAGGCCGCCATTAGTTGCGCCTGCGTTGCCCATGTTGAATAGGGGTGCTGTCTCTCCACCTCGTCAAATAGNGGAGCAGCAGCTTTAAAGTTCCCAGTCAATGCTTGGTCGATTGCCAAATTGTACAATTGTTCAACGGGCTTCTCTATATAGCTCATTTCTTTTTTCGTCTCGGCACATCCNNCCAGTGCGGAAANAGCTATGAAAATTAANNTTTTGTAAAAACTTCGGTTCATATGATNTTCTCNAAAAAATATACNGCTATTAGAATANCAAAGTCTTTNTTATTTGTTGATTAAAATANAAATTTCATTTCTTATTTTCATNATTTTCGCCTATNACNCCNGCNCNTANAAGTGTATCAANTTTTTNGCCACTTATTTGAAGCCATTCNACCAATACTTCCCTNGTATGTTGACCTATAGTTGGTTCTATATTTAGTTCACTCTCGGGAGTTTTATGGAATCTAATTGGGCTTTTCGGTAAAATAACATCTCCCATCGTAGGGTGATTAATATTATTCAGCATTCCNCGTTCATGCATATGCTCGTCTTGAGTNACTTCCTCCAAATTTCTTACAGGAGCTGCNGGTATTTTNTTAGTCTTTAATAATTCTGCAGCCTGATCCTTTGTTTTTGTCTTTGTCCAGTTCTCGACAATTTCATCCACTACGTCCTCATTAGTAGCCCTTAGAGCTTGTGTCTTAAATCTCTGATCTGTCAATAAGTCCTCACGGGCTATGACTTTTAAGAGACTTAACCAGTGAGCGTCTTTGACACAAATGATAGCAATGTAACCATCTGTAGTTTCATACACGTTATAAGGAGCTGAACCCTGGGTCGGATGTTTATTACCTCGCCGTGCCGGTTGTTTCCATTTATTTTTGTGTAAGCTTGCTATATTTGACGTAAGTACGGGGTATATTGCTTCCTGCATAGCAACCTCCACTACTCCACCCAGTCCAGTCTTTTCCCTCTCATANAAAGCCGTTACTATGCCAGCGTACAAATGAACACCACCTACAAAGTCACAAATTGCAGCACCTGCTTTCATCGGAGGCCCTGTTTCCGGACCATTAATACTCATAATACCACCAATTGCCTGAACAGTTAGGTCCATTGCAAGGTTGTTTTTTTTGGGACCGGAGAGACCGTATCCCGAACCGGATGCATAAATTAAGCCTGGATTAGACTCTAAAAATAAGTCTATTCCTAGTCCTAGACGTTCCATTGCGCCGGGCGCAAAGTTCTCTAATAAGACNTCAGCCTCGCCCGCTAAATCTAAAAGTAGTTTCTTACCCTCATTTTTTTTTAAATCAATTGCAATACCGCGCTTATTTGTGTTGAGCATAGAAAAGGAAAGAGGGACTTGACCTCCTCCGCGCTGTCGCAAAACTTCACCAGTTAGCGGTTCTACCTTAATCACATCGGCACCCGCATGAGCCATNAAAAACCCAGCATAAGGNCCNTTATAAATTTGCCCTAGGTCAAGAACCTTAACTCCCTCNAATGGCCATTGTTTGNTGTTCTGCGACTTATCAGCGATCATCTCAGTGACGCACCGATAATATCTCTAGCAATGACATGTTTTTGCACCTCGCTGGGTCCCTCGCCNACTCTCCGGATCCGCATTTCTCGGAACCATCTTTCGAGTGGCAGGTCTTTTGCCACTCCTAANCCCCCATGTATTTGCATTGATCTATCTACCACTTTAAATCCATTTTCCGCACAGACTANTTTCGCGATAGCAGACTCAGTTCTAAAAGGGAGGCCACTATCGCATTTGGCAGCAGCATCCAAGACTAGGAGTCTTGCAGAGCGCAGATCTATCTCATTTTCTACCAACATCCACTGTATTCCCTGGCGTGACGAGAGTGTCGCTCCAAAGGTCTCCCTGATCTTGGAATATTCAACCGCCATCTCGTGTGCCTTTATTGCAGCACCCAGACATTCTGCGGCATAAGGTACCCGNTGTCGGGCCAATCGATCGTTAGCAATTGCAAATCCACCACCTTCTTCTCCTAAAATATTTTCGTGCGGTACACGCAAGTCTTCTATGTGTATTTCTGTGGCGTATTTAGCTGAGCGTAGTGTATGAACAATGCGTGCTACCTTAAATCCTGGCCAGTCTGTCTCAACGATAAAAGCTGTTACTCCTGATCTACCTGCACCACCAGTGCGAGCGAAAACAAGACCGTAATCTGCCCTGTCCGCTCCGCTGATCCATAATTTTGTTCCGTTTAAAACCCAATGATCGTTTCCATCTCTTACAGCCCTTGTCTGAATCGCCCTAGCAGGGTCACTACCGCCCGACGGTTCCGACAAGGCAAAAAAAACTCTCTTTTCTCCCCTCAACATAGGATATAAATATTTTTGCTTTTGAGCTTCAGTCGCCTCAAAAAGCTGCGCCTGTCGCGCTCCTCCAAAAGCATTATAACACGGTGCGTAAAGTCCGGCTCTGTGTTGACTACACTCAATAGCTATTAACGTTCGGGTAACCATATTGATATCAGGACCGCCATACTCTGGGGGCGTATCTAAACCATAAAGTCCCATAGCTTTTGTTTTCTCCACCAAATTTGCATAGGTGTTTTGGTCCACTTCATCGGCATCAGGGTCTAAATTATTCTCTAGCGGAACGATTTCCTGTTGAACAAATTTTCTAACCATATCAACAATCATCGTTTGCTCTTCATTTAACGTAAAGTCCAAAATANCCTCCGCAATCCATGCCAGTAAGATTATTCTAATTATTAAAACTAAGCATTATTTTTTCTAACTCAGCCANGACGCAGTCGGCCTAGCGTCTTCACGTCCAAATGAATATTTGCCTCTGGCAACCGGCCAAAGTCACTCAAAAAGACTTGGATCAATTCGAGATATCTTGTTCTATAGGCCATTGTCACTTCAAAACGGAAAAAGTTGATAGCAAGAGCAGGCTCANCAAACCATTTTTCTAATTCACCTCGAAGACCAAACTTTGATCTTGCATCCGCTAAACCAATGTAAATGATCTCTTTTTCGGGGTTTCCGAGTTGATATACCCCTAAGTGACCAGCCAAACTTGAGATGCGTTCTTTCGAAAACTGTATCCAAGGTTTTTCGAGCCTAACTGACAATATTTTTTCTCCTATTCACCAGTAAAGAATGGTGTTCGTTTTTCAAGTCTTGCAGCAATACCTTCCCTTGCATCCTTACTACTACGGGCGACCGTTACTAATTGATCGATATCGTCATGAGGGATATCATCTCTAAACGCGAGTTCTCGAATTATCACTGCTTTCATCGCCCGTAGAGATAATGGAGCATTTATCGCAAGTCGATTAATAATTTTATCTGCCTCTTGATTTAAATCCTTGTCCGCGACAACACGACTAATAATACCCTTCTCAAGCATCCAAGATGATGGCATTGGGTCACCAAGTAGTAGAATTTCTCTAGTATTAACCGGTCCAGCAACTTCCAATAACTTTTTTGTCAAAAACCAGCTTGGAGCTAGCCCTATTTGAGCTAAAGACATGCCAAATTTTGCCGTCTGAGCAGCCACAACAAATTCGGAATGAAGTGCCATTTCGCATCCCCCAGCTATAGCGGCACCCTGAACCACCGAGACGATGGGCAAAGGGTTCATTTCCATTGCATGAAAGACTCTTTCCACTGGGCTTACTGCCCCAGTTGAGGGTTGTTTTTGCCGTTCGGCTAAATCTATTCCTGAGCAAAATGATGGTCCATTGGCTTTCAAAACAATTAACCTATCGGCGGCAGATACTTTTTCTGAAAAGATATCATAGAGGTTATTAAGCATCTCTTGATCGAGTGCATTTCTCTTTTCCGGTCTGTTGAGCGTGATGGTTTTGATAGGTCCTTCGTTGCTTACTTCGACTTTCGACATGAATAATTACCTCTCTATTAATATCAAACTCCCTTTTCTCTGCCTGTAAATTAAATTAACTATCGAAACAGTAGCAATAGGGTTCTAATAAATATAACGCTTAAATTGAATTAAGCAGATCTTGGTATTCATAAAACTGATGGGGGATGAAATTTTTGGAATACCGCTTTTCGCTAGAACGTATTACCAATCCAGAAGATGGCATATTAGTTTATTCTCGAAAACGGTTAAGCGATAGCCGCTGCAGGTTGATTTTCAATAAGAGAATGTGTCGACCGTTCTGGTGCCCACCTCCAGGCATTTCTTTTTGCGAATAACTTTCGTAAAAGTTTATTATTAAAATAATGACCAGTTTTATGTGCCTTAACACGCCCTAAGATTGGTCCCCCGCAAAGATATAAATCACCAACACAATCTAGTATTTTATGCCGAACAAATTCGTCCTTAAATCTGAGCCCATCATCATTCAGAACTTTCGCACCATCAACAACAACCACGTTGTTCAAAGAACCACCGAGCCCAAGTCCAGCAGCTCTCATACGATCTACATCTTCAAGAAAACCAAAGGTTCTCGCACTACTTATATGATGGTTGAACGCACCATTGACCAGTGAAATATCAAGAGCAGTATCTTTAATTGCGTCTGACTTAAAGTCTATCTGGAAATCTATACTGAAATTATCTGCTGGCAACAGTTTGATACGCGCATCTTTTTCAGTAACCTCTATCGGCTCGAGTATTTTAATAACTTTTCTACAAGCATCCTGTTGAGAGAGACCAACTTTTTCGAAAAGATCTACGAAAGGTCTTGAGCTCCCATCCATAATTGGGACCTCTGGGCAGTCTATTTCAACTAACGCATTGTCTACTCCGCAACCGGCGAA
>NZVJ01000100.1 GCA_002701455.1 Rhodospirillaceae bacterium | reverse complement strand
ACATTATTTACTTGATTTGGATAATCGGAGCGACCTGTCGCCATGATCGCATCAGAACGAATTTTAGCTACTTCTTCTGGCGTTATTTCGGGATCTGGATTCGCCATAGCAAAAATTATGGGGTTTTCGGCCATAGATGAAATAATTTTTTCAGAGAAGGCCCCTCTGACCGAGAGACCCATTAATACGTCCGAACTTTCTGCTGCTTCCTCAAGGGTTCGTAATTCTGTCTCAACGGCATGAGCCGATTTCCATTGGTTCATGCCCTCTTTTCTTCCTTTGTAGACGACCCCGTTGGAATCGCACATGATTACATTTTGATGAGGCATCCCCAATGCTTTAAATAACTCCACGCCAGCAATTGCAGCCGCCCCCGCGCCATTTACAACGACACGGGTCTTCCGTATATCCCTATTTGTTAGATGCAGAGCATTTAATAAACCAGCAAGAGAAATTATAGCTGTTCCATGTTGATCGTCGTGAAAAACGGGAATATCAAGGCTTTCTTTTAGCCTTTGCTCAATAATAAAACATTCCGGAGCTTTTATATCCTCGAGGTTTATACCGCCAAAACTTTTTCCAAGAACCCTGACGCTATTGAAAAATTCATCAACATCTTCGGTGTCTATCTCTAGGTCTATTCCATCGATATCTGCGAATTTTTTAAAAAGAACCGCTTTTCCTTCCATGACGGGTTTGGAAGCCAAAGCACCAATATTACCCAACCCAAGTACCGCTGTTCCATTTGAAATTACGGCTACCAAATTTCCTTTTGAAGTATAGTCATAAGCTGTTGATGGGTCCTTCTCTATTTCCAAACAAGGAACGGCAACTCCTGGAGAATATGCTAAAGATAAGTCTCTTTGAGTTGTCAAATTTTTAGTGGGTGCCATTTCAAGCTTTCCAGGTTTTCCCTGAGCATGAAAGTCTAGTGCATCTTGATCACTTATCTTACTAGCTTCTACCATAATACCAGGCCTTTCCCAGTAATTGCCGAATGCGTCTGTCAAAGCTGAGTGAATATGTTAGCGACTTTAATCAAGAAGGGGAAGCAAATGGTGAAATTGATGTTCCAGGAAATTTTGAGACTAATATTGAAAGCTACAGGTAGAATGTATAATTGAGCAGAAAAATAATTGTACAGTGACGGCAAAACAAATGTAAAAATAATTTATGGTCAAGCTACTTTAAGAGAATGAAAATTGAGCGAAACTAGCGAAGCGAAATCAAAAGACAAGCAAGAGGCTATTAACGCGAAAATGAGTGTAGCGGGATTAACCCCGATGCTGGCCCAGTATTTTGAAATAAAAAATCGTCACAATAATTATTTGCTCTTTTATAGGATGGGTGATTTTTACGAATTATTTTTCGACGATGCCATAATGGCGTCTGATGCCCTCGACATTACACTTACAAAAAGAGGCAAACAAAATGACAAAGACATTCCAATGTGTGGTGTTCCTGTTCATGCGGCAGATGTTTACTTAGCTAGATTAATACGGAAGGGCTTTAAGGTAGCAGTTTGTGAACAAGTAGAGAAGCCGGAGGAAGCTCGCAAAAGAGGCAGCAAGTCTGTTGTGAAAAGAGAGGTGGTTAGAATAGTCACTCCCGGAACAGTAACAGAGGAAAGCCTTCTAGAGGCAACAGAAAATAACTTTTTGGCAAGCTTAAGTTTTGTCCAAAACGATATTGGTTTGGCTTGGGTAGATATCTCAACTGGGTTGTTCCAAACTCAAAAATGCGGGATTGAACAATTGGGAGCCGCACTTTCCAGAATTCTCCCAACTGAAATTTTGATTTCGGATGTCGTTTTCCAAAAATTTAGCGAAGAAAAATATATTCAATCTCAACTAGTTGACTGGAAGGAGCTTTTCACGCCATTAGCACACTCCTTTTTTGATAGCTCTAATGGCGGAAAACGATTGCAAAAGATCTATGGGGTAAGCTCTCTTGAGTCATTTGGCCCCTTTTCTAGAGCCGAAGTAGCTGCCGGAGGCGCGCTTGTGGAGTACCTCAATTTGACGCAGCAGGGAAAGATACCGCGGTTGCTTTTACCCCAAAAATGGAATGCTGGAGAAGTTCTCGAGATAGATTGTGCCACTCGTAATAACTTGGAACTAATAAGAACAATTGGAGGCTCAAGGAAGGGTTCTTTACTAAAAACAATAGATAAAACACTTACTAGTGCAGGCTCCCGTTTATTATCAAACTGGATGTCGGCGCCACCCACAAATCCCGTGACCATTAATAAACGCTTAGATAGAATCACTTGCTTCTACGAAAATGAACGTTTGAGACGTTCGCTACGAGAGATAATTAAAACAGTACCAGATGTTGAGAGAGCTCTTTCTAGGCTTAGTGCAGACCGGGCAGGGCCACGCGATTTGATTGCTATTAGAAACGCACTTTCTAAAACGAATGTGATCAAATTGGAGTTGCTGTGTAAGGACGTTGGGCTCGCCCAAATTGCAGATGAATTTAAAACTCATATTCAGGATTTAGATGGCAATGGTCCTTTGGTGGATCTATTGACGAGCGCTCTAGCTGATGACCCACCAATTCTTATCCGTGATGGAGGGTATATCGCAAGTGGTTTCGATGCAGAGCTTGATAGATTAAGGAGCCTCAAAGAAGAAAGCAGAAGTCTAATCATTGCTCTTCAGCAGAGATATGCGGAAGAAATGGATATTAATTCTATAAAAATAAAACATAACAATATACTGGGTTTTTTTGTCGAAGTGACATCCTTGCACTCAGAGAAATTAATGTCACACCCGACCTTTATCCATAGACAAACAATGGCTAATTCTGGGCGGTTTACAACCGTTGAGCTCTCAGAATTAGAACGAGATATTAGCCAATCTGCACAGAAGTCTCTGCACATAGAGGAGCAGTGTTTTAATAATTTGAGAAACGAAGTCTTGGTTCACCACGAAAGAATTCTTGCCTCAGCATTCGCCTTAGCCGAAATTGATGTATTTTTAAGTCTTTCAGAACTGGCTGTTGAGCAACGCTATGTTCGTCCAATAATAACCACCGGAAAAGATTTTGAAATTAGCGACGGCCGACATCCCGTAGTAGAAGTTTTTTGCGAAGCTGGCGAACAATTCATTTCTAACTCTTGTGAGTTAAAAACTGAAAACAGACTTTGGCTATTAACAGGTCCAAATATGGCTGGAAAAAGTACTTTTCTTAGGCAAAATGCTTTGATTGTACTGATGGCGCAAATGGGATCTTATGTGCCCGCATCATATGCTAAAATAGGTGTTATAGACCGTTTGTTTAGTAGGGTTGGAGCCGCAGATGATCTAGCACGTGGCCGTTCGACTTTTATGGTCGAGATGGTTGAAACAGCGTCNATATTAAATCAAGCGACGGATAGGTCGTTTGTTATTTTAGACGAAATTGGCCGGGGCACCGCTACCTTTGATGGTCTGTCGATTGCATGGGCAACAGTAGAGCATTTGCACCACGTCGTCAGGTGCAGAACGTTGTTTGCCACTCACTATCACGAACTAACAAATCTNTCGTCAACCCTCGAAGCAATGAAGTGTTATTCCATGAAAATAAAGGAGTGGAATGATGATATCATTTTCCTTCACGAAGTCGTAGAAGGAGTANCGCATCGATCTTATGGTACGCATGTCGCGAAACTTGCTGGACTGCCAGAAAATGTCATTCAAAGAGCAAAAATAGTCCTCAAAGAACTTGAAGAGAGTGAAAAGTCTTCAGCTATCGATTCTTTAGCGGAAGACCTGCCTTTATTCAAAAATGCTGTCCCCGAACAAAGCGCAGAAAAAGAAATGGATAATAAACTAAAGGACTATCTTTTAGACATTAAACCCGACAGCCTGACCCCAAGAGACGCCCTCGAGATAGTATATGAATTAAGGGCTTTAATAGACGATTAAACATTTTTAATNTNTATCAATTACAGCATTCCAAAGAATTGAACCCAAAATTNTACCAGAAACATGCAAGTCCTTTCCAATATACGGCGCGAATATTTCTTCGCAGTTTAGAGCGAGTGTATTTACATCTCCAGGAGTATCTTGTGGCGCAGCAATTAGAAGGTATTCTTCCCCGTCATTTGAAACTAGATGGATGGGGCCGCTTTCTGGTATCATCCCGTCGAACGCAGGAAGTCGCATAACCCTGCCAAAAACTTTCATCTCGTCATCCATATCTAAGTCCTTTCTGCAATAGTAGAGAGGTCCTATCTGGCTAATTGTTGACAAAACTACTTCAGAACAGAACTTAAGAAATTAGAAATTTCTGATGGTGATACATCGGGCCCAAAGTGTTTTAGGTATCCTCCAGATGGAGACATAATATAGGTGATGGCAGAATGNTCGACAAGATAATCATCGTCCTCGCTGGTTTTTCGAAAGTAGACTTTATAAAGTTTTGCTACGGCTCGAATTTGCTCGGGTGACCCAGTTAAAAAGGTAAAACTCTCATGGAAGCTTTCCTTATAGTTCTTAAGAACGTCCACTGTGTCTCTAAGGGGATCAACCGTGATGAAAAGTGGTTTTATCTTTTTAGCTTTGGTGCCGAGTNTATCCAATGCTTCACTTATAGTTGTGAGTCCCACTGGACAAACATCAGGGCAAAAAGTAAAGCCAAAATAAATAAGTTTAAATTTATTTGGGAATGAGTTTTCATTAACGTTATTTCCATCCTGATCTATTAACTCAAAAGCACCGCCAACAAGGTCTGTGCCTTTTTCATTAGTATTAGTCGACCATGTCGTCAGCCAAATGGCAGTCGCCAACAATATACAAAGGAGCAGACATAGGGTAAGCACTAAAGTCTTAAAAGACTGGGCGGTCAAAGCATTTCCTCTTTATAAGTTAAATAAATTGATAAAACCCTTTAAATCGCTGGAATGTTTGTAGCCCTGACACGCCATGCCCCAGAAAAGTTGTCATAGGGGTGCAGATAATCAATTATTGTGGTTGATAGGTTGTCAGTTGAAACGGAAAGTGCGTTTTCGGCTTCTAGTTGGAGAGCTATTGTTAGAGCGGCTCGGATGACGCCGCCGTGAGAAATGCAAATTATATCTTTTCCTCTAAATTTATGATTAAACTCCGAGATACATACTTGAACTCTTTCAATCAGTTGAATAAAACTCTCGCCGTTAGGCGGACACTCTTTCGCCGGCGTTATCCAAAACTTGTTATATGTGTCGCCAAAAAGTGATTGCACTTCGTCATAGGTTTTCCCAGTCCAGTCCCCGAAGTCTTGCTCGCCCAATCTATTGTCGNTAATGCGGTCGGCTATTTCGAGCCCTCCTTTAATCAAAGCATTTAGTGTTTGCTGAGTCCGTTTCAGATGGCTTGTTATTGCGATGCTATTTGTTGGTAATTTATTGGCAAGTATCTGAAAAGCAGCCGTGTCCGAGATATCTGCTGGTCTATCTGATGATCCGTATATTCTGCCTTCTGGGTTATTTACCGGAGCATGTCTTACTAGGTGCCATCGTGTTTCAAGCATTCCATCTCCTTNTATTTTGCCTTAGCCACTGGCACTAGCCAGATAGACAAGTATTGTTGTCTCAGAAACTTGTTGGGCGGCTCNTAGTATATCTCCTGTATAGCCCTTTATTTTTCGAGTTGCTAGCAATCCAACGGTTCCAACAGAGACCATTGCTAGAATGNTTGACAGGAGCGCCTGGTCAGGAGGAAGCAATAAAAGAATAAAAATGGATGTAATCANAAAGCTCCCTATAACCCCTATTGATTTTGGTTTACCTGCGAACCAAGCAAGGCCTTCGTCAGATGCTAAGCTAGAGAAGTATGGTATGAAAATTATGCCGAACCGAGATATAGAATGAGCACAGATGATCGAAAACATTGCTATTTCGAANGGTTTACCAGTAACTAAGGTTATTATTGCATTAACTTTGATCAACGTTAGCAATACGATAGCTAGAACGCCGTAAGAACCTATCTTACTATCTCTCATCTTTTCAATTCTTGATTTTTTGTCCGCACCACCTCCGAGGCCATCAGCAGTATCAGCCAGTCCGTCCTCATGAAGCGCACCGGTAAGAATAATAAAAAACCCAATAGTNATAATNGCNGATATNNGTACCGGAATGTGAANTGCCAGNAAAAGGTACAAGAAGGNGCTTCCAAGCANCCCTATAGCAGCACCAATCACCGGAAAACACCAACACGCTTGCATTAAAACTCGATTATGNTTAGTCGTGAANTTAATTGGGATGCGTGTGAAGAAAGCTGTCGTTATGAGTATATCTTCGCGACATTGAAAAAAACGGATTTTGCTACACATTTTATCGAGCATGAGTAAACGGAACTTCCCAAAAAGACCATTACGCGGTATAGAGCCTCAACGTTTTATATACTAAACTGCTAAAAAAAATAGGGACCAGTTCTGCATGGGAGACGCTATACAAAAAACAGCTATTTCATCTCTACAGGAGGTGCGTAACCTTATCAAGGAATTACCGGGTCCCGATTTAGAAAGTTTAAAAAAATTTACCTTACACGATGCTCAATTAACAAAGCCGATGGGATCACTAGGNAAACTTGAAACTCTCGTNGAATGGCTGACGTCATGGCAGGCTCNGTATCCCCCAAGTCTTAACCATCCACGAACATCTGTGTTTGCAGGTAATCACGGTGTTGCAAAGTATGGGGTTTCAGCTTTTCCGAGTTCCGTAACAAGTGAAATGGTAAAAAACTTTGTGGAAGGGGGTGCTGCTGTTAACCAGCTATGCAAAACGTTTGATGCNGACTTGCGTGTCTATGAACTTGGGTTGGAGCATCCAACTTCAGATTTCACAAAAGAACCCGCAATGACAGAAGAAGACTGCGTTCGGGCGATGGCTTACGGAATGATGGCAATAGAACCTGGGCTGGATGTTGTCTGTCTAGGCGAAATGGGGATAGGTAATACTACGTCAGCCGCCGCAGTTTCAATGGGCCTGTTTGGGGGAAAAGCAGAAGAATGGGTAGGCCGTGGAACAG
This sequence comes from Rhodospirillaceae bacterium, assembly GCA_002701455.1. Classification (GTDB taxonomy): domain Bacteria; phylum Pseudomonadota; class Alphaproteobacteria; order Thalassobaculales; family Thalassobaculaceae. The sequence continues at coordinate 4,951 of NZVJ01000100.1, read as the reverse complement.
GGATAACGCCTAAAACTTTNGAGAAGAAAATCAAANTAGTTCAAGCAGCCGTCGATTTCCATTTGCCTCAAACAGAAGATCCATTAAGCATCTTTGCCGCGTTGGGCGGGCTTGAGCTAGCTGCCATAATTGGAGCTATAATCGCCGCAAGGCTTGCACGTGTGCCAGTAATATTAGACGGGTTTGCGTGTACCGCTTCTGCTGCTGTATTATTTGCCCTTGACCCAACTACTATAGACCATTGCGTGGTAGCGCATCGTTCGGTTGAGCCAGGTCACACCAAGCTCCTTGAATTGATGTGTAAGGACCCCCTGTTCGATCTTGGATTACGGTTAGGCGAAGGCTCAGGAGCTACGTTAGCTCTTGGAATTCTAAAGGCGGCCGTAAATTGTCACACTGGTATGGCGACCTTTTCATCTGCTGGCATAAGCGGACCCGAAAGTGGGTAATATTATTTCTTAAAGAAACTCAGACTAATTTGATATTTCCAGCGGCGGATCTACCATCGCGTCCCTCTTCGAGGTCGAATGAGACGGCATCATCTTCGTTTAGGGTTTCAATCCCGGCGGCTTGGAGTGCTGTTATGTGGACGAAGACATCGTTTCCCCCTTCGTCAGGCTGTATAAATCCGAAACCTTTTGCATTGTTGAACCACTTCACTTTTCCAGTTGGCATTTTTTCTCCCTCTGAGAATGTTGTTGAATTAAATTAATAGACTTTTAAACCTTCAACCAGGCTTTTTATTATGCTTGAGGGATAATTCTATCGCAAAATAAAGAATTTACCAAAATCTCTAATACCATTCCGTCTTTTAAGGCTGATTGTTCGCACGATTTAAAGAATAAGTTCTTGATTCGAATTCATGATATCGGTTTACAATCAAATCCTAAAAGGATCAAAATAGTACTCAGTGATATAAACTTAGTGGCTTAAACTAATTCAAGTTTGGAATAAAAATAAAAAGTATAAAGGGCTGTATTTTGAAGCTTCTGGAGTTAATTGTATAATGTTGTCGATGAAACAGTGAGACGCTAAGGAGGGAAATATGTCGCTACAAAATGGTCCATTATCCAGGTTCCGTTTAATAGACCTTACGAGAGCAAGGGCAGGCCCAACGGCGGCTAGAATGTTAGCGGATTGGGGGATGCAAACCATTAAGATAGAACAGCCCCCAGAATTGTCAGAAGTTCCACTGGGGGGCCCCAGAGATGGTTTCGATTTTCAGAATTTACATCGCAACAAGAGGTCTATGACTCTCAATCTAAAAGAAGATGCAGGTCGAGAAATTTTTTTAAGACTAGCGAAGGATGCCGATGTTTTAATCGAAAATTATAGACCAGATGTTAAGCATAGGTTGGGTATTGATTTTGAGACTTTACAGAAACTAAACAAAAAAATTGTGTATGGAAGTATATCTGGCTTTGGACAAAAAGGACCTTATTCGAAAAGGGCAGGTTTGGATCAAATAGCACAAGGGTTGGGAGGATTAATGTCCGTCACGGGCATGCCTGGAGATGGACCAGTCCGGGTGGGCATTCCAATAGCGGACCTTACTGCAGGGATAAATTTAGCTTATGGAATATTGGTTGCTTTACTCGAAAGAGAAGTATCTGGGGAAGGCCAGTGGGTAAAGACGTCACTGCTGGAATCACAGATCATGATGATGGATCTTCAAGCGGCTCGATACACTATTTCAGGGGAAATACCTCAGCAGGAAGGCAATAATCACCCTACCAATACGCCAACGGGAGTTTTTCCCACAGCGGATGGTGTGATAAATATTCAAGCATCGGCCGAACATCTATTTAAAAGGATGTGTGATACGTTGGGAGCAAAGGAAATATATGAAAACGGAGACTACAGCAGTAACGAAAAAAGGACTAACTTAAGAGACCAAATAAATGCAGAGATAGCTGAATATACAAAGAAAAGGACTACAGCGTACTGGGTGAAGGCGTTTGCTGAATCTGGAGTGCCTTGTGGACCAATTCTCAATATGGGGGAGGTATTTAACGATCCTCAAGTAAAAACTTTAAACATGAATCCTGCTGTTAATCACCCAAGGTTAGGTACCTTAAATGTTGTTGGACAAGCTGTGAAACTAGATCGAACACCACAAAAAATGCGTAGTGCTACGCCCGACTTAGGTGAGCATACAATGGAGATTTTAAATGAACTTGGGATTGAAAAAAGAGAGTTTAATGAGTTGAGGAAAAAGGGTGTCGTATAACCCTTGAAACTGATTTTGAAAAGAAAGAAGACGGGATAAATTGTATGAAACTTTCCACTAATAAAATAATAGCACAAAACGACGGCTCTGTTGGTCGTATCATACTAAATAATCCAGAACGTAGAAATGCTATCTCCCTAGAAATGTGGCAAGGCATAGCGGAGGCATTTCAGGTATTCTCTGATAATCCTGAAACCCGTTGTATTGTTATGTCTGGGGCAGGGGATAAGGCCTTTGCATCTGGTGCAGATATTTCTCAGTTTAAGGAAAGAAGGTCGGATGCCAACGCCGCCGCAGAATATGCAAAAATATCGATGGCGGGNCGCAAAAAAATGTTAGAATGTGAAAAACCGTTTATTGCCCAAATTCGAGGTTTTTGCATGGGTGGCGGCTTGGGTATCGCATTAGCAGCAGATATAAGGATTGCGTCAGAAGATTCTCAATTCGGCGTTCCTGCAGCGCGGNTGTCGATAGCTTATGACCGCTTGAACTTGGGGAACTTAGTAGCTTTAGTCGGACCATCGAAGGCTAAAGAGATACTTATTACTGCAAAACGATATTCGGCGGTAGAAGCAGAAAAAATGGGCTTAGTAAATTCTTGTGTGCCAATAGATCAATTGGAACCTGCTGTTTTGGATATCACTGATAGGATTTCACAAAATGCACCCCTCTCGATGAAGGCATCTAAACTGACTATAAACGAATTGATGAAAGACGATGCTGCTTTTGACGAGGAGTTGGTAGAGCAAATGACTCGTGATTGCTTTAATAGCAGAGATTATCAAGAAGGCCAGGAGGCCTTTATGAATAAACGCCAACCAATTTTTGAAGGTAATTGATTGATAGGAAGCATTCTACCAACCTTCCTAATATAGTTTTTGTAATTACATAGTTTAGAAGTGTATTGTGGCATGTTTTATGCTTATTTAAAAAAAGTTCCTAAAAATAAGGTTATCCTATGGCATTAGCCCCAGCGCAAAATCAGACTAAAGGTCCAAGCCAAGAATATTTGCTGCTAGACTATCTCCAAAGACTAGGACGTAGCGTGGAAGGTAGAATGGCAGTCCATATTCACTTGTCGAGACTTCGTCCCCAAAACCGTCAGGATCACCATGTGAGGATAGCCGCAACCACGTTTGAGGGTATGACGCAGACTTATGATGGCCAGGTTTTTATTCTCAGCTCATCAGATCTTTTTTTCGTTTGTAAGGATGCTTCAATAGATGACATAGATGCTGCCATTTTGAAGGTTCGTCATTTATTCAACGAAGATCCGCTGACGCATGGCGACGAAGAAGAGGATATGGCGCGTTTCTGCACATATTACAATGTGGCAACTCAGCATGAGGAAATGCTAGATCTAATTAAACAAATGCATCGCGAAAGGGAGCGAAAAAATAGATTAGCAATAGGTAAAGCAAAGAAGGTTTCTGCAGTTCAAGACGGATTAAAGGAACTCGACCCAGAACAACTTGGGAAACTACAGGAGTTCCTGGCCAGAGCGGACCTATCTAACTTAATGCGGCGTCAGCCAGTTTGTGCGATAACCCCTGCAAATCCAAATCCCCAACCTATTTTTCAAGAGCTTTATATTTCAATTGATGAGTTGAGAAAATCGGTCGTGCCGGATTTCGATTTACTATCTAATTTATGGTTGTTTAGGCATCTAACACAGATTTTGGATCTTCGGATGCTCCAGGTGTTAATCCACAATGACGACTCCACAATCGATAGTTCGATTAGCATAAACCTAAACGTAAAAACCATTTTATCTCCGGAGTTTTTGCACTTTGATAATAGTTTAAAAGCATCTTCTCGTGGGACTATTGTGGTTGAATTGCAACCGATAGATATTTTCAGCGATATGGGTGCATATATGTTTGCTAGAGATTTTATGCGCGAGCGTGGCTATAGAATTGCTCTAGACGGATTAAATCACCAGATACTACAATTTATTGATAGAGAACATTTGGGTTTCGATCTATTAAAACTTTTTTGGAGTCCTGAGATGGCAGACGATAATTCGGGGAATCGTTTAGCCGAGTTGAAAGAACATGTAGACCGTTGTGGCAGAGCGCGATTAATAGTTGCTAGGTGCGATTCGGATGAGGCTGTACGTTTCGGTCAATCACTGGGGAGCACTGTTTATCAAGGCAGATATATAGATAGGCTTNTGAAAAGCTCAGGCGGAGTGAATTGACCTCCCTCTTATNTGAACCCAGAATAATTAAAAGACGCCTCTATTAGGGTGGTTAAGCCTATGCAGGCAAGAATTAAAAGAGCGGCGTTGCGAAAATAATCTTGACCAAAGATGGAAAAAAAGCGNGCGCCTAGCCAAGTAGCAAGAACATAAAGTGGAAATAAAAATATACTTATTGCCACCACGTCCNGGGAAAAAAAACCGTAGTACCATAGTGGTATAAGACTACAGATATTCAAGGTTGTTACAGCACCAATAACATTAGCGCGTTGCTTTTCTACGTTGCTAAGACGGGACAAAGCCAGTACCACTGCAGGTGGTCCACCCACTCCCGCCGCACCTTGGATCAAGCCTGCCGCCGCTCCTATGCCTATAATAAAAGTAGGACGTTCTGCTCTAGAAAATCGCCAGTTACGATAAAGAAAATAAACCATTACTAATACGAAACTGGAAATATAAATTTTCATTAATTCCGGATCAACTATTACCAAAACCCAAGTTCCCAAAGGAGCGGCAAAGAA
>NZVJ01000099.1 GCA_002701455.1 Rhodospirillaceae bacterium | reverse complement strand
GGCTAAAAGTGTTAATCTAATTTTTACTAATCAGAGTGATCGAGGAAATCACGTAAATATTTCTGGCGGCGGAGTAGTAAAATATTCCAAAAATAAAGAAAACGCGATAAGCCTTCTGGAATTTTTAACGCAGAAAACGGCGCAACGGCTATACGGCGAAATAAATTTTGAGTACCCAGTAAATCCAGCTGTCCCAATTGGTAAAGAGCTTCTCAGTTGGGGGAACTTCAAAGAGGACAAAATAGAAATCGAGAAGATCGCGTCATTAGCGCGTGCGGCGCAAAAAATAATCGATAAGACTGGTTGGTGACAAATTATCTTAAGAACATCTAAGTCAGCTTTGAGGGTTCTAGTAAATTAGAAGTTCCGGTCGCCGGGGCACTCGGCTCGAAACTGAAAAAAGTTATAATGAGAACGATTCTTAGTTGCATTAACATAAAAACCTGTCATAATAATAATCAGAGCGACACTTTGAGGAGCGTACAACTCAAAGTAAGAGGTGGATTGCATTTTTGCTTGCCTCCCTCAACTGGCAGGGCTGTTATACTCCGATTTTCCCCCGGAATAGCCCTGCCAGATCTCTCTTAAAAGAAGCTTCTTAACTTTCGTTGAAGCTTTCTCCCCGGCAATCAAAAACCATTGCATTATTTTTGAAACTTGAAAGTTTTTGAGTGTTTATGGTCAGTTTATGTTACAGTGACGTCAGTTTTGAATGAAGATCTCTGCAAGTTTTAGCAGGGTTGGCCAACGGTCATATAATTTAAAATGGAGATAGGGTATGCATGAGGGGGTTTGGTTGACTGTTTTGGGCCTTTTTGGACTTATGACCATTTCGGTTCTAATCCTACCGTTGTCCAGAAAAGTAAAAGTGCCTTACACAGTTTTATTGGCACTGCTCGGTATAATCATTGGGCTAGCCGATAATTGGCTTGGAATCTCGGGATCAAATTCTGGCATTGTTAGTGAATTCTTTACTAGTTTCGATACATTTGAATTAACCTCTGGTGTTATATTCTTTATTTTCCTACCTGTATTAATATTTGAGGCCAGCCTCGCTATTGATGTTCGGAAATTGCTTTCGGATATACGCCCTATCCTATTTTTGGCTGTGGTAGGCTTATTTATCTCAACATTTTTGATAGGGGGGGCGGTCTATACGGTATCAGGCATGGGTTTTGTAGTGTGCCTGTTGCTTGGCGCAATTTTATCGGCCACCGACCCAGTGGCCGTTGTGGCAATTTTTAAGGACCTTGGAGCGCCAAAACGATTAGCAATATTGGTAGAGGGGGAAAGTCTTTTTAACGATGCAACTGCCATCGTGCTTTTTACAATTCTAGCGGCTATGGTCGCTGGAACTGCTCAAGCAGATCTTGGAACCGGCGCACTGCAATTTATAAAGGTATTCTTAGGTGGTATAGTGGTTGGGTTTCTGATGGCTCGTGTTTTTTCATGGGTAATTGGAAAAGTTGGCGGTATCGCTTTGGTAGAAGTAAGTTTGACCATCGCACTAGCTTTTCTTGCTTTCCTAATTGCTGAACACTACCTGCATGTCTCAGGTGTTATGGCAGTTGTTACAGCCGCACTCGTCATTGGCTCCCATGGACGAACCAGCGTCTCGGGACATGGTTGGGAGCTCCTGGAAGAGACCTGGGAAACACTTGGCTTCTGGGCGAATTCATTAATTTTTATCTTAGTTGGGATCGCTGTCCCTACATATCTATCTGATTTTGGCCCAGAAATGTGGGTCACGCTAGTTACCCTGTTGGTTGTGGGGTTTGGAGCAAGAGCATTGCTCACCCATGGCATATTGCCCATTCTGAGCTCTACAGGTATTTGTCCTCCCGTCAACCTAGGATTCAGAACGGTAATGTGGTGGGGTGGTCTGCGCGGAGCTGTTTCATTGGCCTTGACCCTGGCAGTAGTCGAAAATCCCGCCATTACCCAAGAAGTTAAAAATTTTATTATCGCTCTAGTGTGTGCTTTTGTTCTCTTTACCCTCTTCATCAACGCTACAACTGTTGGTGCCGTTATGAAAGCCTTTGGACTAGATAAACTCTCGAAGAATGACCTGGCCGTGCGTGACAGAACGGTAGGCAAGGCACTCAAAGAAGTTGCGGAGGGAATTCCAGTCGTGGCGAGTAATAATACGATTTTTGAACAGGTCGCGGATTTAGCTGTTACCGGTTACAATAATAGGCTCAGCGCAATAGAAAAGTCTGTTGATAGCCAGAACACTATTGATGCGGATAGTTGGTTGAAAATTGGATTGCTTTCAGTAATCGGACAAGAGCGAAAACATTATTTCTCAGATTACGGGAACGGATACGTTGATCCGTCGAATACTAGAGATTTAGTGTCGACTGCGGACGATCTATTAGATGCTGTTAAAGAGAATGGATTTGAGGGATACAAGGAGGCTTGGGAGAGAACACTTGAATTCGATTGGCGAGTACGTTTCGCTATGTATTTGCAGCGAAAATTTTCCATAGTAGGCCCTCTAAAAATGCATTTAGCGAATAGGTGGGCTCGACTTAGGTCTATGCTTTCGGCGCTTAACAAAATTAAAAATGGTGGTTTAGACGAGTTGCAAACGCTCATAGATGCAAGTGTGAACCAAAGGCTCGCCGAATTGATTGATGAAAGGATTAAGAAAACCGAGACTGCCTTGAATGCTCTTAGGGCTCAATATCCTGACTATGCAAATAAGGTACAAACACGCCATTTGGATAAAATTACACTCAACCAAGAGCTCTCAAAATACAAGGAACTCTATAATGATGCCATCATAAGCACCGAAATCTTTGTTAATTTGGAAACAGACCTTAAAACCCGAGAAGACTTGGCGTCAGAGGAGCCCGAATTAGATTTAGGCCTAAATCGAATAGATTTGGTTTCAGCGGTACCGCTATTTGAAAATGTAGATGGGGAAAAGCGCCAATCGATTGCCAATTTGCTTAGGCCGCGGTTGGTAGTTCCCGGAGAGATAATCTGCAAAGCGGGAGATGCTGGTGACAGCATGTTTTTTATCTCATCCGGTGCACTTTCTGTACAATTGGAATCTGGTTCAGTAACTTTAGGCTCAGGAGAATTTTTCGGAGAGATAGCTCTTTTAAGGGATACTCCTCGGGTAGCTACCGTAGCGGCCGACTCATTTTGCGAACTATTAGTTCTCAGAAAACAAGAGTTTGATGGTCTCTTAGCCAAAAATCCGCAGCTGAAGGACGAGATAGAAAAAGTTGCAGAGGACCGGTTATCTTAATGGTAAGTTAAAGACCAGTATTCCGTCGACTATTAGAAACTCAAGCCGTTGGTAATTTTTTATGTTGCCAAACGTTATCGCCGTTTACCTGACAACAAAAAATTATTTCAGATATTTGATGATTTAAAGCAGTTGTTGCTTTAAAAAATATATACTAAGGTAAAATTTGTTGTTTTAATTAGAAAACGCTAACTTTTGGAGGCGATGGTGATAAGTGATGTGCGCGGGCTGCCCTTAACGGCAGAAAACCCCGAAGCTGTTGAAACTTTTGATAAGACAATTAATGAGTTCCTTGCCTCAGGTCGTGACACAGGACCCTTATTACAAACCCTAGATGATACGGACCCAAATATGCTGATGGGGGTTTGCCTTAGAGGCTACTTGATGAAAATGGCAAATCTTCAGCAGTGGGATGAGAAAAGTGCGGTTGCGTTAGAGAGAGCTACAAATTTATCAATATCNGGCAATACAAGGGAACAAATGCATGTCAAAGCTTTATCAGCCTGGTGTGCTGGTAATCTTAGGAAAACAGCNGCGATATGGGATGATATTCTTGTAGAGCATCCCCACGATATTTTAGCGCTAAGATTGAGCCACAATATGCATTTTTTCCTTGGTGACATATGGCGTATGCGTGATTCTNTAGCNCGTGTTCTTCCGCATTGGGATGAGGGCGTGGACGGTTATGGTTTTGTGCTTGGCTGTCGCTGTTTTGCGCTAGAAGAGGCTGGGCATTATGAAGAGGCTGAACCAATAGGAAGAAAAGCCGTTGATATTAACGAAAACGATATTTGGGCNGGNCATGCCGTNGCACATGTACTGGAAATGCAAGGCCGTCGCGTTGAGGGGATAGACTGGATCACGGAGCATGAAGAAGCCTGGCGAAAGCGAGGACTTTTTTCAAAACATCTGTGGTGGCACCGTGCCCTTCATTANCTAGAGCTGAATGATATAGAGGCGGTTAAGGCTTCATTTGATAATGAGTTTTGGGCGGAGCCATCCGAAGACAATATNGATATTTGTAATAGTTCGAGTATGCTGATGCGACTACACATTCTCGGTGTAAACGTCAAAGAACGNTGGGAATCAATAGCCGACATTGCGGCNNAGAGAACCAAAGAACGTCTGCGNCCCTTTAACGACCTTCATTTTCTTATGGCCTTGGCAATGTCAGAACGTTTTGACAAGGCCACTGAAATACTTTCTTCAATGAAAGAATTTTCTGCGGGGAGCAATAAAAACGAAATCACATTGAGTGGAGTTTACGAAGAGGCGGCTATTCCTGTNGGCCAGGCNCTTTTGTCGTACGCAAAAAGCGATTANGAGACTGNTTTGGAGATAATGTTGGAAGCTAGGTATGCTATGAGAATATTAGGGGGGAGTTGGGCGCAAAGAGATGTATGGGTTCGGATGCTTATAGATAGCGCAATTAAAAGTGGCAAAACAAAAATAGCAATTGGTCTGTTAGCAGAAAGGTTAGCTATACAATCATCTAGTGGACCGACTTGGCTTCTTTACGCCAGCGAGCTTGAAAAAATTGGGGCAAATGAAGAATCGCTAAAAGCGCTTTTAAAATCGAAAGAGCTTTTAGCGTATTAAAATATTTTTGAACTTTGAGAAAAGGCTCGACCAACTGGGCCCGAGCCCATTCTCAGAGGAAATCAAGAACGACTGTTTCTTACTATTAGATAGGCAACTATTGCAGCGGCAACTATACCGACAAGTCCAGCATTGCCAAATTTAGCAACTAGCTCTCCGATATTTCCAACAATATCAATACCGAAAAACTCAGTAAAATTTTGACCAAATAAAACCTGCAGTAATGTCAAAGTTGCTACAAGCCATAAAAGCAGTTCCAGTACGCTGATTAGCCATTGGCGGACTTCTGTCATTGACGACCCTTTCTCAACCTTTGCGCTAAAGTATTTGTTAGTTCAGTAGGCAGTCTTTAAAACCGATGACTGCCACCTCTTCAATCTAGGCCCCGAGGCTCGAAACGGCTTGTGAACAACCCGCCGAAGAACCCCGGGGAAAAAGCTTATCAGCGCTTGTTTATTAAGTGGATAATTATTCCAGCTGCTATCAAGCCTACCAGGCCTGCACCAGAAAATTGGCCAATTAGTCCAATCAAGTTGCTTGATACGTCAGCGCTTATGAATACTAGCGCTTGGGGAAACAATATTTGTAGGACTACACCCAATGCTACTATAACTAGAGCAAGGTCTGTAGCAGACCGTAACCACCTAGAAATTGAGTCCAGCATTTATTCCTCCTTTAATTGATTCTTTCAGTTTATCGAGAAAATCTCGATTTTCAGTTTAACACAAACTGAGACAAACAAGAAGACCTCATTTTGTATTTTACCACGAGCTCAGACAATCTGAGTACTGCATATTGTGCTAAAAAGGGTGATATTGTCAACATATAGTTATTATATTGTTCACGTAGGAGTATTAACTTGTTGTATGCCATCCTGAAACAGCTTTTGTCTCTAGGAACTCCTCGAAACCTTCAATTCCTCCCTCTCTACCGTTTCCGGATTGCTTATAACCGCCAAAGGGGCTTCCTGGAGCTCGAGGTGCCCCATTAACTTGGACCATGCCCGCCCTCAAGTGGCGGGCGACACGTTGGACGCGTCCGCTGTCACCACTCTGGATATAGTCTGTCAGGCCATAACTTGTGTCATTTGATATTTTGATGGCATCTCCTTCTGTATCAAAAGGGATTATAGATAAAACTGGACCGAATATTTCCTCTCGAGCAATTTGCATCTCATTGTTTACGTCGGCAAATACCGTTGGTCTTACAAAATAACCTTTATTGAAGCCCTCTGGTCGGCCCAACCCGCCGGCTACTAACCTTGCACCTTCTTTTATCCCAGTATCTATAAGTGCCTGTACTTTGTTATATTGTACTTCTGACACTAAGGGGCCGATGTGATTGCCTGCTAGGTTAGGCTCATTAACTTCTGTGTTTTCAGCGGTTTCCCTGGCGATCTCAATTGCTTTTTCATATATCTCTCTCTGAACGAGCATTCGAGTGGGTGCATTACAAGATTGACCGGTATTATTGAAACAGTGCAGCGCACCCCTTTTCACTGCTTTTTCTACATCGCAATCTGAAAAAATGATATTGGCTCCTTTTCCCCCCAATTCGAGCGAAACGCGCTTTACTGTGTCAGCGGCGCCCTTTGTGACTGCTATTCCAGCCCTAGTCGACCCAGTGAAGCTCATCATATCTATATCCGGGTGGCGGCTCATAGCCTCTCCAACAGTTGGCCCATCACCATTCACGAGATTAAATACACCATTTGGAAAACCCGCTTCGTGCATCATTTCAGCAAACAGTATAGAGGACAAGGGTGCTATTTCTGATGGTTTTAAAACAACTGTGCACCCAACAGCTAAAGCCGGTATCACCTTTAAAGTGACCTGGTTCATAGGCCAATTCCATGGGGTAATTAATCCACATACCCCTATCGGTTCTCGTATTATATACTCGTCCGGTGCATCTTCTCTAAGTGGATGTTCGAACTTGAAGCCCTCTAAGGCCTTAATAAAAGCTTTGATATGGCCCGCGCCTGCGGCTGTTTGAGCGTTTACAGATAGCTTTATGGGAGCCCCCATCTCTGAGGATATGGCTTCAGCCATTTCTTGCGTTCGATCCTCATAAATAGCCAACAATTTTTTGATTAATGCGAGTTTCTCTTGAAGAGTGGTGATGCTCCAATTCTGAAAGGCATTTTTTGCAGCAAGAACTGCTTTGTTTAGGTCTTTTTCACTGCCAAGTGAAATGATGGCGAACGCTTCTTCATTCGAGGGATTTATAACTGGAAAATCGTTTTTCTCATATGGGGGTACCCATTCGCCATCGATATAGAAATTTGTTTTTTTTAGCATCTTAATCTCCAAACATTTCCAATCCACTGATTTACGGCGCAGTTTAAAGCCGCGATTTTAAGTTTATACGCGATTGAGACGCATTCTCAATGAATAAATTTATTTTTCGTCTCAATGGGAAAACAGCCTAAGTCAAAAATTACTCGTATTAATATACAAGTCCTCCGACATAGACCCCTCTTTGCAGGTGTTAGGCAAGCTCGCCTTTGAACAGCATAACGTAATAAAAATATTTTCGACTGGTGTGTAAATGTGCTGTTTAAATGCCGCTTATACCAGGAACGAAGCTCCGGCTTTCTGTGAAATTATTCCCAAAGATTCAATAGTCAATGAAAGTGGTGCCGGCTGGGGGACTCGAACTCCCGACCTGATGATTACAAATCAACTGCTCTACCAGCTGAGCTAAGCCGGCACATTAATCATTAAAAAAGTATCGGAAGTCGTATAGCACAACAACTAGATATATCAAACGTATCTTAAACCCTAATCGGATGTTTTTATAGAAATATTGCATGTTGCGTCTAGAATCGGTGGCCGAGTTGGCACTTATTCTAAGAATGGCCATTGCCTGCGAATTTCGTAGAAAGAGATACTAGCGGCATTTGAGATATTGAGCGTTGGAAAATTCGAAGATGTAGGTAGTCGCGCTAGTTCATCGCAAGTATCCTTAGTAAGGCGCCTTAAGCCCATGCCCTCGGCACCCAGGACAAGAGCGGTTTTCGTTGGGATTTGCATATTCGATAAATCGTTAACTGCGCTGTCCGATAAACCTAAACACCAAAACTCGTTTTTCTTTAGCTTTTCGATAGCTCTCGCTATATTTTTTATTCGTACTATCGAGATTTTTTCAAGAGCACCCGATGCGGCCTTTCCAAGGACACCGTCTAACCGAGGTGTTGATCTATCGTGAACGAATATAGCATCTGCAGAAAACGCGGCAGCCGATCGAATAACTGCACCTAGGTTATGAGGGTCGGTGACCTGATCCAGGACGACTACAAAAGAGGTTTTGTTTTTTCGCATCTCACTAATTAAATAATCTAGTTTCAATAGCTCCAGTGGTTTAACAATTGCTGCAATACCCTGGTGAACGGAATTTTCCGGCAGAAGCGCTGTTAACTCCTTTGATGATACAACATGGAATTTTGTGTTGCTGTTTTCTAACCCAAATGGACGTTGCTTTATCAGATCATGAATTTTATCTTGGTTGCTTTCGGTAAAAAAGACTTCGTAAATGCGTCGCAGTGGGTTTTCAAGTGCAGCCGTGACAGCATGTCTCCCCCATAATAATAAGGGATCGGGATAACTGGTCAGCTTGAAATTTTTATACCCATTTTTGCTATTAATTCTGCCTGCAGATTTACCAGAAAAATTAGTTGGCTTAACTTTCTTGGATTTATTCAAATCGAAGCTGTCCTTTTTGAAATTCTTACTCGACTATAGCTAATGAGAGCACTATACTCACTTTTCAAAAATTTATGGCCAAAAAAAGCTTTTTTAAGTGTTTTAGCATTGACAATTATGGGAGTTTCCTCATATTGCGCACGTTGTTTTCCTTACTTTCTTGGAAATAGTGTTATCATGGCGGCTCGGTTTTTAAAGGTGGGGTGCCCGAGTGGCTAAAGGGGACGGGCTGTAAACCCGTTAGCATTGCTTACGTTGGTTCGAA
>NZVJ01000098.1 GCA_002701455.1 Rhodospirillaceae bacterium | reverse complement strand
TGCCGGCAATGATGCCGATGCAATGAGGGAGTATGTTCTAAATACCCTTGGCTACCGTTCTGGTAACATTATCGATTTGAGAGACGCCAGCAAGGCGCAACTGGAAGATGCTTTTGGGACAGAGAGATCTTATAAAGGACGGCTCTACGATTATGTCAGGGCAGATGAATCTGATGTGATTGTATTTTACTCAGGCCACGGTGTTCCAGGAATGTCGGACAAGCGGGGGTACCTGCTAGCAGTAGATGCCAATCCCAACAGGGCAGAGCTAACTGGATACCCAGTTGACGTACTTCTCAAGAACCTGGCCAAGGTTCCCGCGAAATCGATGATGGTGTTTATAGATGCGTGCTTCTCTGGCGACAGTCCAAAAGGCATGTTAGTACGAGCTACATCAGGATTAACTGTTAAGATTACCGCTCCCAAGAAAGCGAGTGATAATATGATTGTTATTACTGCTGCAGAGGGCGATCAGTTTGCAAGCTGGGATGAGGACGCCAAACACGGCCTGTTCACCAAGCATCTTCTCGAAGCATTGAACGGTGCAGCCGACAAACATGACAAGACAGGCAACAAAGACGGCAAGGTAACCCTTGGCGAGGTAAAGGCGTATCTAGACCGAGAGATGACGTATCAGGCGCGCCGCCGGTTCAGCCGTGATCAGCACGCAACGGTGAGTGGTGATCTGAAGACAGTGCTGTCAGCTTATTGAACAAACGGCGCGGTTCACAACAGGCACAATTATAATCGCTCGTGACAAATCCTTGTACAAATTGTCAAAATAATTGAGAACGTATGAGAATGTATAATAACCAGTGAGAAAGCAGTCCATATCAATTTATGTACTGATATCAGACACTTAATAGGCTATGAGAGTTTATGAAAAGCTATGAGAGTGTTTTAGAAATAGCTGATGTTGGTGAAGGTACCCCCAACATCTACTCCAATCTTCCATTTATTGCCCGGCACTTGACACCTTCATTTATTAAAAAATTACGAACCCGCAACAGATATAAATAACTGTATTCAGCAGAAGAGTTGATGCAAGGGATAATCATAGAAAATTATGAGACACTCTTCCAAAGAGGCCGTTTTGTTGACTGATCCGAGTTTGCGGAGCCTTACAATGTCAAGTATTGCTCAAGAACTTCGGGCTGAGCTCTCAGTTCTTGCGGTTTTCCCGAAAATTTTATCTCGCCTTTTTCTAATATATGGCAATAGTCACTGAGATATAAAACAAAGTTCAAATTTTGCTCGGCTAGAACAATAGACAAGCCAGACTCTTTCAATAATTTTACCTGTGCCCTTAAGTCCTCAACAACTTTTGGAGCTAAGCCTTCAGACGGCTCGTCGAGTAATAGAATTCTTGGATTATTCATTAAGCTTCGAGCGATGGTCAGCATTTGCTGTTGTCCACCGCTTAACACACCCCCAGCCCTTCCTTGTATATCCTTAAGGTCAGGGAACAGAGTGAAGACACGTTCTTCATCCCAGCCGTCTCCATTGACCGCTGGTCTTCGAGCTATATCTAGATTTTCCCATACGGTTAACTGAGGAAAAATTCTTCGCTCCTCAGGAACAAATCCAAGCCCCATCCTGGAAATCTTAAAGGTAGGAAGATTGGTGATATCTCTTCCCTCAAAAATAATTTTCCCAGAAGAAGCTGGCGTTAAACCTATAATAGAGCGCATAGTTGTCGTCTTTCCGACACCATTGCGACCTATAAGGGATACAATTTCCCCTGGCTCCACTTTAAGACTGATGCCAAAAAGTACTTGGCTAAGACCATATGAAGTATGGATAGAGTCAACTTCAAGTTGTGGCATCATCGGCCTCCCCGAGATAAACGCGTCTTACTTCCGGATCCGAGCGCACATTTTCGGGTGTCCCCGAAGCAATAATTTCACCGTGATGCAGTACTGAAATACGGTCTGCTATTCCAAACACAACACTCATATCGTGTTCAGTAAACAAGAGTGTCAAACCTCGCAATTTAGTGATTTCGTCTACTAACTTAATTGCTACCTTTGTCTCCTGTGGCGACATTCCTGCAGTCGGTTCATCAAGAAGCAATACACTAGGATTTTCCGCCAGAGCAATCGCTAACTCAAGTTGCTTTTGCTTTCCATAAGATAGTTCCCCTGCAATTTCTGCTTTTTCACTCTCGAGCCCAACAAGTTCCAACAGTTCTATTGTATCCTCGCGGTTCTGAGCACTCCCCGACGAAAAAAAATTAAAGTGCTTGTTATCTCTGGCTATCAGCGACGTTTGAATATTTTCAAATACGGTCATTTTTGGAAAAATATTAATTCTTTGAAAAGACCTAGCCAACCCTCTCTTAACTATTTTATGGGGTGCTAATCCAGTAATTATATCGTCCTTAAATTTCACACTTCCCTTAGTAGGCACCAAGTGACCTGTTATCAGGTTAAAAAAAGTGGTCTTTCCGGCGCCATTAGGTCCGATTATGGCGTGTTTCTCTCGGTTCTCGAGAGAGAATTCCACGTTATTAATGGCTACAAAACCGCCAAAATCTATTGTTAGGTCCCTCGTTTCCAAAACACTCATTGTCCACCTCCCAGAAAAAGCCTTTCCTTTAGACGCTTAGCAAGTCCGACTAGACCTTCTGGCAGGACTAGTACGATGACTAGGAGAATTAAACCAAGAACCGTGGGCCAATATTCTGTATATTCATTGGCGAACCTTTCAAGAATATATAGCGTAGCTGCTCCTATAGCGGGACCAAAAAACGAGTACATACCCCCCAGTAACGTCATGATCAAAACTTGCGCTGACTCTGCCCAAAAAGCTGACTCAGTATAAACACCTCGGTTGTACATAGCGAAGATAGCGCCTGCTACGCCTGCAAATGCCCCGGCAATTACAAAGGCTATCCCTCTCATCATTCTCGTATTAACACCGATAAAGCCTGCTCGAGTTAAGTTTTCTCTTACTGCTATGAGGGTTTGCCCAAAAGCGGAGTGACATATAAGCCAAAGAATAATGATACTCGCTGTTACGATTATAAGCGTGAAGTAAAAAAATGGTACACGGCCATCTATGAAACTAGGTACAGTAACTCCAACGAAGCCATCATCACCCCCAGTCACAGAACGCCATTTAAATGCAATTGCCCAAACCAGCATGGAAAATGCCAGCGTTAACATTGCGAAATAAATATCGGTAAGCCGTGTACAAAAATAAGCTACGAATGCTGCTGCAAGAGCGGATAAAATAATTGCGGCGGGAAATGCGAAAATCAGTGGCCACCCGTAGGTTGTTAAGAGGATTGCATTCGCATAACCACCTATAGCAAAGTAAGCCGCATGGCCAAATGATACATTGCCCGAAAATCCAATGATAACATTTAAACTCAGAGCAAAAAGGGCATAAACCATAATTTCTGTTGAGAGGTCTATTAGATATTTTGAACCCGTTAAAGGCACGAATACCAATAGACCAAATAGAACCAGGCAAGTTATTAAAACACCTCGGGAAATATTCCAGGACATTGCTAGTGCCCCTCCCGCTCGGGTTTACCGAAAAGGCCCCAGGGTCTAATTAAAAGTACAGCCATCAATAACAAGAATGCAAAAACATCCTGCCAGTTAGGAACAATTACAGACCCAAAGTTAAAAACGAAACCATAAATGAGTGCTCCTACGAAACTTCCCCATAAGGAGCCTAATCCCCCAATTATGACTATCACAAAACACTCCACTATAATCGTAGCATCCATACCAGGGGTAGGACTGTTAATAGGCGCAGCTAATGACCCTCCTACTCCAGCTAAAGCAGATCCAATAAGAAAAATTGTTACATATATAACCGGCACATTGACGCCCAAGGCCGCCAACATTTCCATATCCTGAGTGGCTGCTCTTGTTAGTCTGCCCCAGCGGGTCTTTTCTATTAAAAACCAAAGCCCCAAGAAAATAAGCGGACCGACAATACATAACATCAATCTATATGATGGATAAAATGTAAAACCAAGGTTAGTGGCTCCACTTAAACTTTCCGGATACGACACACTTAGCTGGTCAGTGCCCCAGATTATTTTTGCTAAGTCACCCATTATTAGAACAATGGCAAATGTCAACAATAACTGCATTAAATGCTCTTTATCGTAAAGCCACTGAAATAAACCCCGCTCGATTAATACGGCGATGACTGCAAGGCCTATAGCCGCCGCTATAACGCCCCAAAAGAAATTCATATGAAACTCTTTTGTCACCGAATACATTATGTATGCACCGAACATATAAAAGACGCCGTGCGCGAAATTTATTACTCGCAAAACACCGAAAATGAGTGACAACCCAGCGGCTATTATAAACAAATTCATACCCAAGGAGATCGAGTTGAGCACTTGAATAAAAGCAAACGATGGGCTGGACAGCAACATGTCCATTTGATTATCCCTCTTCTATTTCATGAAATGACCCCTGCCTTTCAGCAGGGGTCGGATGGATTTTTCTGATTAATCAAGTTTTGCTGGATAAAAAGTAACTGGACTCATCACCCTATAATCAACACCACTTTTCTTTACCATAGGACCCCAGAACTGACCCGTGTTAGCCTGATGCGTCTTGGGATCAATTGTGCGATCACCTACAGGGGTTTTAATTGTCATACCCTCAAGTGCCGCAGCAAATTTGTCAGCATCCATGGAGCCCGCCTTGTTGCCTGCTGCTTCAATAAACTTAACACCGATATAGGCAAGGACTGGCCACATTGCTGTTTCTTTTTTTCCAGATCTCTTGGCCAAATCTGCCTGGAATTTTTTATGTCCTGGAAAGCTGTGATCGTACCAAAGTTCATACGTGTTCGAAATCACATTATCTGGATAGTCTTTTCCCATTTTACCTGCTATTTCGTGGCTTGCTATTTCTCCGCCAGAAACATAGGTAACACGGTCGAAAAGTCCAAAAGGTTTAGCTTGTTGAGCAAAATTTACAAAATGAGATCCCCAGAGACCACTTGTAACTACTTCGCATCCACTTCCCAAAATTTGCGTTATCTGCGCGTTGTAGTCCGTCGCACCAAGTTTTGACCGTAAATCAATTAACTTTTTAACGTTGGGTGCATGCCGCGCTAGGCCCTTCTCAATTCCGGCTGCAAGGTCATGCCCGTATGCATAATCAAGCTGGATATCACAGATCGATTTTTTCCCTAGTTTTTTTACTATTTGAGCAATCGCATCACCCTCAAAGTCCGTATGTGAGGAAGTACGGAATACGTACTTATGCAACTTATTGGTCGTCATTTGAATGGTTTTAGGAATAGTGGCGATATAGACAACGCCTTCCTGCCTCGCAACCTCTGAAATAGCTAAACCCACTGCCGAGCTTAAACCTCCAACCAGTACATCCACATCTTCTTTGGTAATCAATTCTTTCGCTGCGGCTGCGGCTGCGGCTGGGTTTAATTTTGTGTCTCTTGCGAATGTGACGACCTTCTGCCCCATTATACCACCTGCAGCGTTGACTTCATCAACTGCCATATTGTGACCATGCATAGCAGGAGTACCATAAACAGCGCCTGTTCCGGCGATCGGATATAGAACCCCTATTTTAACTTCTGAAATAACTGTGTTTGCCCCTGCGGCTAGGATAAAGGCTGCCGCAACTGAGGCGCGTAAAATTGATTTCATCTTTTGCTTCCTTTGTTGCTTTTCTTACTTTTCCCCAATTTAAAAACGCTTCAAAAGCCATTTCTTCCAATAAAACAATCGTTAGAGCGGAAAGACGTTCGCCTAACGATAGCCTCCATTTAGATATCGCGACCCTTGATCACTGGCAGTAAGTTTAACAAAACTCCAAGTTCAAAGTGAGTAGGAAACTAGTTTAAACAGGTTAGTGATAATATGATGTTAGATATCACCGATCTGTTTATCATTACCGATAAAAACTGAAAAGACCTCAACATAGGTTGCTCAGCCTAAGACCAAGCATGTCCGGATATTTAGGATATATCGCGGAAAAATCATTAAATCTCTGCTGCCTGCAAACATTTTAAGAATTTAAGTTAATTTAGAAACGTTAGCGTTAATTTTTGGACGATAAATCAGCTGGCCGGAATCCCAGTATTCTCTCAAACCTATCTTGATAGTCTGGCCAAACATCAGGATTAACTAATCTAGGCGGGACACCCCCCCTAAGCAAAGTAATCCACTGCTGCGCTGCACCAACCGCCATATTTCTGTTTGCTTCTATAGTTATTCCTGCGTGATGGGGAGTAACAAGAATATTATCTAGCCCCATCAAACAATTTTCGGGATTCGTAGGCTCTTCCCAAAACACATCTACTCCTGCTCCAAGAATTTCATTATTTTCGAGAGCACTTGCAAGTTCAGGTTCGTTCACTATGCCTCCACGCGCAGTTATAACAAAAACTGCACTATTCTTCATCGCCCTGAATTCTTTAGCGCCAAACATACCCAAGGTTTCATCGGTCCTNGGNCAATGNACAGTTATGAAATCTGATTTTTCTAATAGGGTGTCAAAATCAACTTTTTCNCCCCCGCGTTGACTTATCTCTTCATGATTAAGGTACGGGTCATAGGCTATGATNTTCATTTTAAAAGCTAATTTACATAACTCGGCGGTCCGACTGCCTATCTGCCCAATTCCAACTACTCCAAGCGTCTTTCCTAACATTTCTGTACCGATTAATTCCCACCGATCAACATTGTACTCTCTTCTAATTCTTCGATCNGCCTGGATCATCTTCTTGGAAACGGTCAGCATCATCCCTAATGCATGCTCAGCCACNGACTCTTTATTTGTTCCCGTCTGATTNACAACAGCAATCCCCGCCCCAGTTAACGCGGCGACNTCGATATAGTCAAAGCCAGCACCTGCCGAGGAAACTGCAACTAGGTTTGGCGCCCTTTTAATCAAATCACTGTCAGGAAACCAAGGGACTTGGAGTTCTGTTCTTGGCTGGACCTGATACCCATGTGCTCGAGACATAGCAACGCCATTTTCTTTTACCTCTGAGTTATATTGGAGCTTTTGTACTTGAATGTCTTCCACGTTTCTAAATATTTCCATTGCNGCGGACGTATCCATCCACTCTTCAAAAAAAACGATCCGTTTAGCATTATCTTTCACGAGTTCCACTCTCCTATGTAAATATCGCTCATCAATCGTACAATCCGATTTTAAAAGATTGGCTTATTTATTTTCGTCTATCATTGCTCTTAACATTATCCGCCGTTCGCTCGCAGAAAAGTCACCGGCATTTTTATGCATGGTTGCATGTTCATCCCAAATCACAATATCTCCAGGCTGCCATTTGTGATAATAAATATTTTCTTCCTTACTTACATGAGCTTCCAACTCGCGCAAAAGTTTTTCACTTTCCCCGAAAGTCATCTCAGCAAAACCGGCCGTATGGATCATGCAAAATTCAAGATAGGGTTGGCCTGACCATGGGTGTCGCATCACCAAGGGCCGTTTAATTGGTCCGTATTTCTCCCAACGATCCGGTTTTAGCCCCAAAAAATAATCCCNACCTGAAGGGCCTAACCCAAACTGATTAACAGTTGTGAGGTTATTTACATTTTTTTTTAGATCAAGCGGTAATGTCTCGTAAGCTCGGTACATATCTGAGAATAAGGTACCGCCTCCGTGCGAGGGAACCTCAATACCGTATAACATAGCCAGGAACGGCGGGTCTTCATCAAAGCTGCCATCATAATGCCACGCAGCTGCGCGGGTTACACCAAATTCATCAACCGTTCCGTCAGCGTTTACATTAGTAAGAAAAGATATGTCCCTTATCNCAGGATGCTTGTATTTTTCTATAACTCCCGGTCTAATTTTTCCGAAACGGGATGCAAAATCAGCATATTCTCTGGGAGTTAGGGATTGNTTCCTAAATATCAAAACTGGATTTTTTCTAAATATTAATTTTANGTGAGTAAAAATTTCATCCGAGATATCTATTGCTAAGTCGAGGTTAACTATTTCACGTCCTAGAGTATTTCCCAACAGCTTCCCTTGGATATCCTCTACGTTGTCTANCATTACTTGTCTTTCCTCTACTTTTAATTACTTTCATTTTAATCTAGCTGGTGAACTNTGTCGGCTCGATCACGATAATGATTGATCATGATAAAATCTTTTCCCAATTGTTTTAAGTGATTTAGGTTTTAAACTATGTTCGTATGTCTATATAAATTGCCTGCAAAGAGATCGGAGCGTTTGATTAAACGACTAACACGACAAGGATTCAAATACCTTTCCGATAANAGTATTGCTTATTTGGGAGTAGAAAATGCCGCTTAGCCTAGACGAAACNGAGATTCAGCTCTATCGAAAAGATGGACTATTGTTTCCGAAAACAGTAATGACCTCTGACCAAGCTGCAGAATATCTCGGGATATTGGAAGCTTATGAGAAAGAAACAGGGGGCCCTGTAAAGGACCAGTATCGATATAAATGCCATCTGGTGTTCCCTTGGATTAATGACTTGATGAGGAACGATGGTATTCTTGACATGGTAGAAGATCTTATCGGGCCCGATATTATGGTTTGGACAAGTCATTTGTACCCCAAAGAACCAAACGACCAGAGATTTATCTCCTGGCACCAGGACTCTTCTCATTGGGGGCTTGAAACAGATAATATTCTTACCGTTTGGATAGCTCTAACAGANGCCACTCGAGAAAATGGCTGNATGCAAATGCTGCCGGGAAGCCAAACCACCGGAATGGTGGATCATCATGATACCTGGGGGCAAAAAAATATGCTGACCAGAGGTCAGACTATTTCCGAAGATATAGATGAGAGCAAAGCGGTTTGGGTNGAAATGCAACCTGGTCAGGCTTCTATTCATCATCTCTTTATGTGGCATGCGTCGCCGGCCAATACAACAGGGCAAAGACGAGTAGCGGTCGCATTGCGCTATATTACGCCCAAAGCAAAGCAAACACGAACAGATCGAGATTTTGCTACTTTAGTGCGAGGTCAAGACCGCTACGGACACTTCGAAACCGAGCCACGTCCTCGGGCAACTATGGATCCTGATGCAGTNCGTTCCCATGAAGAGATAGCGGAAATCCAGGGTGCAATTTACCTTAAAGGAACTGATAAAGCCGGCATAGAAGGCTTAACGGATAGAAAGTAATAATACGCAGNATGTTGCAATGACTAATTCAGTTGCTCAACATATNCCAACTCGATATTAAAACAGCATTTATCGCGTAAGTTATGAGAAAAAATATCATAATCGATACAGATCCGGGGCAGGATGATGCGGTAGCTATTATGATGGCTTTAGGCAGTCCCGAACTCGAAGTCCTAGGTATAACGGTAGTTGCAGGCAACGTNCCGTTGAATTTAACNNCGCGCAACACTCGGATAATTTGCGAATTAGCTGGCAGGACAGACATCAAAATTTTTGCTGGCGCGGATAAACCAATAAGGGGTGATCAGGTTACAGCGGAACATGCCCATGGAAGCAGTGGTCTAGATGGTATAGAATTATTTGAGCCGTCTATCCCACTACAAGCAATGAACGCCATCGATTTTCTCTTNCAAACTGTGAGTGAACAACCATCAAAAACTGTATCGTTGTGCCCAATTGGTCCTCTTACCAATATAGCACTGGCATTAAAGAGAAAACCTGAAATCGGCCAACGGATTGAGCAAATAGTGATGATGGGCGGCGGATATTTTATACAAGGTAATGTCACCCCCTCGGCTGAATTTAATATATTTGCGGACCCGGAGGCGGCAGAGATTGTGTTCCAGAGCGGAATTCCTATAACAATGTTGCCGCTAGATGTTACACATAANGTNCTCGCAAATAAAAAGCGCCTAAATTGTATTAAGTCGATAAACAATTCCGCTTCTGACGCACTCGCCGGAATGTTGTCTTTTTACGGACGATATAACTCTAAGAAATATGGTGAGGATGGAGCACCTCTTCATGACCCTACCGCAATTGCTTGGCTGATAGAACCTGATTTATTCACCGGCAAGTTTTGTAATGTTGAAATAGAAGTGAATTCCCGCCTTACGCGCGGCGCAACCGTTATCGATTGGTGGGGTGTCACAGGCCGCAAAGAGAACGCCACGGTGATAAACGATGTAGATGCAAATGGTTTTTTTGAGTTGCTTTTTGAACGCCTGGAAAACTTAGGTTGAAGAACCTAGCCACAGACTAATAATTCCTCGCGAAGTCTGCTGATATCAGAGATTTCCGCATCCGGCGTGTAAGAAGGGTCCCCTTGTTTCTTATAACGATTAACCCAGATACGGCGGCCAAAACCTAAATCTTTAGCCGTGCGCATATCATGATAAAAACTCTGAGCTATGTGGGTTATATCCTTGGGGCTTTCATTTATTCTCTGAATTAATTCGTTAAACATTCCCACCGATGGCTTATAACACTTAGCCTGAGATGCTAAAACGACTTCATCAAACGTCACTCCGATTCTAGCAATATTAAATCTAATGATGTCTGGCTCCGAATTCGATAAAATAGCCAATCTATAATCGTGTTTCAAATCGGATAATACCTCAGCGACTTCTGAAAAAGGTTCAGCATCTTTAACAGCTGACAAAATTCTATTTTCATCTGAAATTGTTGAGTTTATACCGATCGTCTCGAACGCCAATTTAAGACTGCTTTTAAGTATCTGGTTTAATGGCAAAAAATTCTCTTTCTGCAAACGCCTTTCGGAAGCTTCAAAGGCTAACCAGGCACTTTTAGTCAGATCCTTTGTTCCACCCTTAGCTAAAACTAAATCTTCCAGTGCCGCAGATTTGCTCTCGGTATACCGAACGAGCGTGTCGTAGCAATCAAACGTTAGCCAAGGCTTGTGTTTATCGAGAGACATGATCACCCCAATCATTACAACTCAAAAGGAATTTTTTATTGAAATTCTTGTCTGGCCAACTTAGCCCCTTCAACCATGACTTTTAATTTTAATCTCGCTATGTCTATAGGTAATGGTACGAGCCCGCAATCTGGGGCTGCCTGAATCTGTGTTGGCGGCAAATGCTCAGCGGCGGCAAGGAGTTTGTCAGCAACATCTCTCGGATTTTCTATAGCGTTAGTTCCATTATCGATACAGCCAAACAAAACCGTTTTCGACGGACACCTTCTTAACAAACTTGGTGCTAGTTTGGATGCTTCAAACTCAAGAGCTAACTGGTCCACCTTNGAATCCTCAAGCGCTTCCAGTATCACAGGATAGCTATCGACTATCGGTCTGGGAACGCCGGGCATAGGGTAACTATAGCAAATATGTGCAACCGATTTAGCCGTGCTCAAACCTTTTAAACATCTATCAAGCGCTCTAATTCCCCAACTAACTACTTTTTCTGGATACCTGCTAAACACGGGTTCATCAAACTGTATCACTGCAGCGCCTTGTTTTTCTAGTTCCAACGCTTCTTCATTCAAGGCCACTGCCACGTCCATGGCTAACTTTTCTTCGTCGCGGTAATGCTCATCCGCTGTCGAGTCCACTACGGTCATAGGACCCGGCAATGTTACTTTAATAGGCAGTTTTGTTTCACGAAGAAGAAAATCTAACTCAGACCGAAGTATTGGACCCTTTCTTTTTATTGTCCCAATGCAACGTCCNACTTCTGCGAGCCGTCGCCTATTTCGCGTCCACTTTTTTGTCAGTTTTTGATAATCAAAGCCTTCTAACTGGGATGTAATATGAGTGAGATACGATTTTCTCCGTTGTTCGCCATCACTTACAATTTCGATACCTGCAGTTTCTTGGTCGTGTAATGTTAATCGAGTGGCATCATCTAATGCTTTTTTTAATACATCGCCCGAAAACTGCCATTCAGCCCCCCTGCCATGGACCTGCTTGCCTTCCTCATTAAGAGGTATTTGTTCCATTAGCCAGCTTGGTTTTGGCATTGAACCTACAACAGTNGTAACAAACGGCTTTTGCATGGAATACTCCGATATAAATTAAGGTGTTTNTTTGGATATGAAGGGTCCGTGAAAATAAAAAGAGACAATTACTATATTTCAAAGGCCTTTCGCTTCGACATCCTATCCATCCAGCCGAAAACCGCAGGATGAGACTTGCTTATATCTAATCCAAGAGGGTTTGTCAGTCTAACGGTAAAAAAAGCTGTAATATCTGCNACNCTAAAACTAGAACCAGCTATGAATTCATTCTCGGCTACGTGTGGTTCGACACGATCTAAAAAAATTTCCGCCATTTCTATGCCCCTTGTAACCATTTCAGGCATCTGGGGAAGGTCGGTCCTTGTACCCGGAACAACCCTGCCTTTAAAGTTTTCGACGTGATTACGGACCGCATGGAGCATGGGAATGAAGCCATCTAACTCNAAGCGCCGCAGCCACATATCAATGATCGCACGGGTTTCTGCAGTTTTCCCAAACAGCGCGGGCTCTGGATAGATCTCCTCCAAATACCGACAGATTGAAAGAGACTCCGAAATAATAGTACCGTCATCTAACTCCAAAAATGGCACACAATGAAATGGGTTCATTGAAGTATAAGGNTCCAGGAATTGCTGCCCCTCTCTGACATTCAGCTGCTCTGTTTGTATTTTGATACCTTTTTCTCTTATAAATACTTGCACNCGNTGGGCATTGGCAGCCGGTCCAAAATCAAAAAGCCTCATCACTTCCTCTCTCATCAA
This sequence comes from Rhodospirillaceae bacterium, assembly GCA_002701455.1. Taxonomy (GTDB): domain Bacteria; phylum Pseudomonadota; class Alphaproteobacteria; order Thalassobaculales; family Thalassobaculaceae. The sequence goes on along the minus strand of NZVJ01000098.1, from coordinate 5,275 downwards.
AATGCAAAATTAGGTTTCTAATANAAATTCTCTCTGCGAAGAAAACTCTAGAATTTCNCGNCTATGAAAAAATAAGTTTTCTTATANTNTTTATAAATTACTCTGCGGCGATAGAATGANTTGATTTTNCAAATTTGAATCCTCGGTAATTATCGGCCACTATTTCTTCACAGATTTCTCGATATACTCCCACGCCGCCAATATAAGGCATAAATAATCGNGGCTTTCCGGGAATATTCGCACCCATGTACCAGGAATTAGCCCGTGGGAATAATGTTTTGTTAGCAACTTCCTGCACATGNTCCACCCAGCTATTTTCCGCGNCCAATTCAGGTTCCACNACNGACAACCCCTCNCTTCGCATTCTCAANAGTGTATCTGTNACTANNTCAACATGCTGCTCAATAGACATAATCATATTACTTTTTACAGAAGGACTGCCTGGACCAGTGATCATAAATAAATTGGGAAAAGAGGCCGACATTAAACCGAGATAAGTCTTGGGTCCCGCATTCCATTTATCCCGCAAAGCTATTCCTTTTCGTCCTTTAATATCAACATTGAATAGACTACCGGTCATTGCATCAAANCCAGTAGCAAAAATTATACTGTCAAAAACATAAAGCTGCTCATTGGCAACGATACCATTGGAGACCAAACGCTGGATTGGCCGTTTACTAATATCAATAAGTTTCACATTTTTCCGATTATATGTTTCAAAATATCCCGTATCGATACAAATTCTCTTTGTTCCGATNGGGTAAGTTGTTGGGCATAAAATTTCAGCTGTTTCCTGATCTTCTACAATTTTCTTAATTTGCTGACGTACAAATTCCGCTGCCGTATAATTTGCATCAGCGTTAGTAAGCAAATCATTAAATGATCCGAGAAAACCGGTNCCCCCTATCGCCCANCGTTCAGAATATAATTNTTGGCGCTGCTCTTNATCTACCGAAAGGGCCGGCACATTGTTGAGATCTTTTAAACTACCGTGCGCGGAATACCTCATTTCCTTCCTTCGCGCCGTATATACATCTTTCCATGACTGCTCGTATTTATTAGTCATAGGTTCGTTTTGTGATGGTATTGAGTAATTAGGCGTTCTCTGAAAAACGGTAAGATTATTTGCCTGCTCTGCTAATACCGGAATGGATTGTATCCCCGAAGATCCGGTTCCGATAACCGCTATATTCTGCCCCGCAAAATTTACTTCCTCATGAGGCCAATTCCCAGTGTGATAAGTGTTGCCCTTGTAATTATTCAGACCTTTAATACTTGGTACTTGGGTCGTCGATATACATCCCGTCGCCATAATGAAAAAACGAGCNNTAACTTTCTCCCCTTTGCTGGTGGTAATTTTCCAACTGCTTGATTTTTCATCAAAACAGCCAACTTTGACCTCAGTATTAAATTCAATATCCTTTTTAAGGTCAAATCTATCAGCAACATGATTAGCGTATGCTAGAATATCTGGCTGAGCAGAGAACTTTTCCGGCCAATGCCATTCCTGCTGNAGCTGCTCGTCAAACGAATAAGAATATTGCAGGCTTTCCACGTCGCATCTTGCCCCAGGGTANCTGTTCCAATACCAGGTTCCGCCCACGNCGCCNCCGCGTTCAAATACTCGGGTTGANAATCCAGCCTTCCTCAAGCGATGCAATAAGTACAANCCAGAAAATCCAGCTCCTACTATCACAGCATCGACATTTTCCATAACCTACTTCCCATCACACTTGCATTAAAAAGCCAAAGTTTTCTTTTGGATTTTTGTATNATTTTTTTTTAAGTTAAACACGATACCTTTGTGGTCGGAGACCCGCGTGGAACCATGTAAGGTAAGAAACGACATCATAGACTGGCAACCCCAGCGCTAAGTTAATATCTTTGCTAAAAGGACCCATGTTGGTGCATTCCAAAACAATAGCACCCACCTCAGGGTGCTCTCGCACCAAATCATTTGCGGCGGAAATGAGATCACCTTTAGCTAACTCAAAATCCATAACGTCGCCATCATCAAGTACACTCGTCGTAAAAGTTTTTCCGCCTTCTGTTCCAACTAGAGGAACATCCAAAGGCACACCGACGGCTTCCAAATGTTCCGGAGTGACGCTTTCTTTTGAAATAGTGATTACACCAACGCGTTTACCGGGAGGCAATGTACTTTGAACCCACGGTATCTGCATAAGAGACGAACTCGCGACTGGGACACCAGCCGCTTCTGCTATATCATCTTGAAATAGTGACAAAAACCCGCAGGTTGTTCCTATACCATCCGCACCCATCGCCACCAGATCCTTCGCGGCCTGCATAAANTATTTCTTTAACCCCTTGGCACCCTTGCGCACCACCATATCAGGGCTGGCGCCTTCTACGATTTTATAAAGAACAGGGAACGGCCATGTTTCTGCATTNCCAATATCACCATGGATTCTAGGAAACTTTGTATCAAGTGATAGTATGCCGAGCGAGGCACCATATATTGTTTTACCGGGTCGTGGGGCCGTTTCATTTATCTTCGTCATAATAATGATGCTACCCTTCTCAATGTGCATACTGCTATATCTTGATGAATTACAAAATAAGTTGCATACAGTTTAAGCTTGCATGTTTTTTTGCACAAGGACCTATAATTTATGTTGAAAACCGAAAGGGCCGAATTTATTCAGCGCAGGCTGGACCAATTATACCCAAACCCGCCTATCCCGCTTGACCATAAAAGTTCTTTTCAACTTCTCGTTGCGGTTTTACTAAGTGCGCAATGTACTGATAAGCGGGTCAATGAAGTTACGCCNAGCCTNTTTNCCANAGCNTCAGANGCTTACNCGATGACTNGTGTTCCNACCAAAGAAATTTACCAAATTATCCGACCTTGCGGTCTTGCTCCAAAGAAGTCNGCCGCGATTTCTGAATTATCACGAATCCTTGTGAAAAAATATGGCGGCAATGTTCCTGAAAGTTTTCCGGAGTTGGAGCTTCTACCTGGCGTTGGACACAAAACAGCAAGCGTGGTTATGTCTCAGGGTTTTGGACATCCCGCCTTCCCAGTGGATACTCATATACACCGTCTTGCGCAAAGGTGGGGACTGACAACAGGCAAGAATGTCTCCCAAACTGAAAAAGATTTAAAAAAACTTTTTCCTTCAAAAGCATGGAATAAACTCCACTTGCAAATTATTTTCTACGGGCGGGAATATTGTACTGCCAGAGGCTGCGATGGCCGGGTCTGCGATATCTGTACCACCTGCTATCCGAATAGAAAAAAACCATTAAAAACTAAAAAAGCTTAGTATCTTTTAAGAAACGGTCTGACTTTCAACGCCTTGTAGAACCTTTTGGCGGCCAGGAAATTAGTAAGATTAGTGGATAAGCTAGGATGGAAGCCCATAGGAACAAGTGAAATACATTAATATATCCAATATTGGCTGCCTGCCTCGTTACTTCGCTGGAGAGTTGCAATAGATTGGAAAATTCATTGGAATTCCAGAAACTCTGCAAAACACCAAACTCAAAACGGTCATCAAAGGGTATTATCCATTGAGCCAATTCTCGATAACTCATTTTTTGAGTGTGGAAAATTACTATAAAACTAAGGGAAATATAAAAACTTGACGCAATACTTCTTACGAGGTTCCACATCATCGCCCCCTCCGCCGAACGATCAAGCGCCAGATTGGAAAACGTTACGAGTGTCATCGGCACCCAAAGACATCCTACTCCGAAGCCCTGAGCAAACATGACCCAAGAAACTTCAAGAAATGACGTATTCATATCAAACCCTGCCATGGTAAGACCGGCATATGTATGCGTGCCGAAACCAAACAGTAAAAGAAGCCGTGGGTCCCATTTACTAGCTCCCCAAACCATTAACAACATAGAAATTGTTGTTGCAGCTCCCCTTATCGCAATAAGTGACCCCGCCTCAAATTCTGGAACATCCTGTAGCTGCTGTAAAAGCGACGGCATCAAGACCATTGGCGTTATAAACAGCATGCCAAAGATTGCATGAATAAGGATGCCAAGTACAAAATTTCGTTCCGTGAATAATCTTAAGTCTATGAGGGGTCGTTCTTTTGTCAAACTATGCGTAATGAAAATCCAACCTGAAATCACCGCACAAAAACAAGCAAACACAATTTGTAAAGAGCTTAGCCACTCTTCTCGTTCTCCTCGGTCTAATACCAATTGAATCGACGAAATCATTGCAACTAAACTTAAGAAGCCGATCCAATCAAGCTCTGCCCTGTCTTTCTTAGGAGGATCCGGCCTTACAAATATAAATAATCCAAAAAATGCCAATATCGCTATGGGTAACATGATATAGAAAACCCAAGACCAGGAAAGAATTTCGCAAACATATCCGCCTAGCAACGGCGCAATCGTAGGTGCGATTCCCACTCCCATCATGAAGATTGCTACAGCTCGGGGGCGTTGCTCGCCTGGAAACTCGTCTATAACAACAGATTGCGCTACTGCGGCTAAGGGAGAGCAAAAGGCAGACTGAAAAACCCGCCAAAGAATAAGAGCCTCGAGAGAGGATGATAAACCGCACAGCAAAGTAGACACAGCAAACCCTGCAACGCCAAATATCATAACTCTCCGACGCCCAAACCTATTAGACATCCAACCCGCCAAGGGAATAGTTACAGCGGTAGCAATTAAATTGGCAGTGACAACCCAAGCGACCTGGTCAGGGCCTGCAGAAAGCGCTCCCTGAATTTGAGGAAGGGAAACATTGGCAATCGTCATTGCCGTGGCATAAAGCGTGGTGACGAGCGTGCACGTGATAAGAAGGCCCATTGTTAACCTTTTTCAATTCGGTTTGCCACCCTACGCGAAGTGCCTGCCAAGATGGAGACTATTTCCAAAATTCCAAAGTTCTTTTTGAGAAAAACAATCATTCCTTATTTTATTAATCACGTATCAATTGATAAATTAATTTTGCTCTTTAACAAAACGGGAAATTGAAAAGGCATCGAGAGATAGACTTGGGCTGCCTTCCACAATTAGCTCCGCAATTAATTTTCCAACGATGGGACTAAGCTGAAAACCATGCCCGCAAAATCCAAACGCATGATACCCGCCTTCTTCATTCGCACTCGCACCAATGACTGGAATATCATCAGGCATTTTTCCCTCTAATCCGCACCATACCCGCGCGATATTAATATTGGCTAGGTCTGGAAATACACGAGTTGCAATTTTTGCGCTTGCAGCCATAGTGGAGGGGTCTGCTTCTGCCTTTTCTTTATCCCTATCAGGCATTCCCTTGTGGCCA
>NZVJ01000097.1 GCA_002701455.1 Rhodospirillaceae bacterium | reverse complement strand
TCTGGATTAAGCGAGCCACATAGCGAGCTATTATATCCACCTCAACATTAACTTTGCTCCCCACAACTAAGTTTTTAAAAGTAGTGAAATCCCAAGTATGAGGTATGATATTAATGGCGAAGATATTATTGTTTACTTCATTTATGGTAAGAGAAACGCCATTAAGTGTAACAGACCCCTTTTCGGCGATAAACTTTTCTAAACTTGCCGGAACTTTAAACTGAAGATTTCTGCTATCTCCGACTTTATTAATTGCAACTAGTTCCGCCACACCATCAACGTGACCAGTAACCAGATGACCACCAAGTTCTTCACCTATCTTTAATGATTGCTCTAAATTGATTGAGGTACCCTTTTCCCATTCTCCCAGAACAGTAGCATCTAATGTTGCTTTTGAAACATCTACACAGAACCAGTTTTTAGCTTTCGAGACAACGGTCAAGCAGGCCCCTGAGCAGCAAATGGATGCACCTAGCTGGATTTGATCCATGACATAACTACAGCCGATCTTCACCCTTAAGTCCCCACGATGTTCAATGTCTTTGACGTGACCAATGTCCGTAATGATACCAGTAAACATTATAAAACTTCCGCGCGTCGAATATAAGTTTCCTCTATATCAGTTCCTATTTGCTCTATTTTTTGAATAGCAAACGTTTTTGATTCTGACAAATGTTCTACACCTAACGGATGCCAGGCTGCAATCCCATCGCCGCCAATCACCGTTGGCGCACGATAAACAACTAGCTTATCAATCAAATTATTTTGAAGCAGACTAGTAGACAGTGTACTTCCAGTTTCCACTAAAACGGTAGTTGTCCCTTCCTGAGCAATTTTCTTTAAGCATTTAGGCATTGAAACGTGCTCACCTTTGTCAGAACTTATTTGAAAGACGTTCACACCCATATNANTCAAAATTTCTNTCTTNGACGCGTCCGCTTTATCGGTTGTAAATACAAAACTTTTATGCTTGCTAGCGGNTTGTGCAAACTGAGAATCTANCGGAANCCGTAATTTTGAGTCCACTAAAATTCGNGTTGGTGAATATTCTTCAAGCCCAGGCAATCTACAATTTAACTGCGGGTCATCACGAATTATAGTTCCCACACCAGTAAGAATNGCATCATTTTTAGCTCTCAATAAATGCACTGACCGTCGTGCTTGATCACCTGTTATCCATTTGCTTTGACCAGCAATCGTCGCAAGTCGCGAATCTATACTCATTCCGAGCTTAAGCGTAACAAATGGTCTGGCAAACTTCTGGACGTGAAAGAAACCTTGCATTACTTCGAGCGCGTTTTCCTTACACACATTTTCAACAACATTTATGCCTGCTTCTCTAAGCCTCTTTATGCCTTGACCATTCACCCGCGGGTCTGGGTCTTTTACCGCCACAATGACCTGTGAAATTCCAGCTTCGATCAATGCATCACAACATGGGGGGGTTTTACCAAAATGGGCACATGGCTCAAGTGTGCAATACGCNGTTGCCCCTTTNGCTCTTTCTCCNGCTTGTTTTAAAGCCATCACTTCAGCATGAGGACGACCACTGGGCTNCGTCCAACCTCGACCGATAACTTTTTCCTTTTTTACNAGAATACANCCTACGGGAGGATTAGGGCTAACATTGCCCCTTCCTCTGACCGCTAATCTCAGTGCCTTCTTCATCCAATTTTGATCTATTAGCGACATAATTAGGTCACACAATGAACAGCTATATCAATCGTCTTCAAAACGACTTAAATCTTCTACAAATTCTTCAAAATCTTTTGCTTCTCGGAAGTTTCGATAAACTGAAGCAAATCTAACATAGGCAACTGGGTCTAAATTNCCAAGTGAGTCCATTACCATCTCNCCAATAACTGTCGANGGCACCTCCGACTCNCCCATGCTTTCCAANCGTCTAACTATTCCTGTTATCATTCGGTCTACACGTTCTTGGTCGACTGGTCTTTTACGCAAAGAAATTTGGATCGAACGATATAATTTATCGCGTTCAAAAGGAGCCCTCTTTCCNTTCTTTTTTAATACTGTTAANTCNCGNAGTTGAACTCGCTCAAANGTGGTGAATCTGCCNCCNCANGNTGGGCAGAANCGACGNCGNCTTATAGCTGCACCGTCTTCAGTTGGTCGCGAATCTTTNACCTGAGAGTCGATATGTCCGCAGAATGGGCACCTCATTTCTTCACCTTTCTATTTTTCACCCTATAATAAAGCAAAAGTTCACCATGTCATTTTAATATATTGGGAAACGTTCACACAATGAACGAACCTCCATGCACGTTCGTTGACTTACTTCCACGTCTAAAGTTTTTTGTTCACTCAGATTTTTCAAAACATTGGCTATCAAGTCAGCTATCTTTTTAAATTCCAATTCACGAAATCCGCGTGTGGTTGCTGCGGGCGTACCTAATCTAATGCCAGACGTAACCGCAGGCTTTTCGGGATCNAATNGAACTCCATTTTTATTACAAGTTATGCCAACGCTTTCCAANCTAGTTTCGGCCAGTAAACCCGTAATCTTTAAACNACGAAGNTCAACNAGCACCAAATGAGTATCCGTTCCACCGGAAACAATATCGATTCCTCTCGACTTTAATTGATTTGAAAGCTCGTTTGCATTACTAATCACTTGCGAAACATAGTTTTTAAACGTTCCGTGTTGAGCCTCCCCAAATGCCACTGCTTTTGCCGCAATGACATGCATCAAAGGCCCTCCTTGAAGACCCGGGAATAGGCCAGAATTAATTTTNTTCGCTAAGTTCTCGTCATTCGTCAATATAATACCNCCTCGTGGCCCCCTTAACGTTTTATGAGTTGTAGAGGTTACTACGTGCGCGTAGCGGAGGGGGTTCGGATAAACACCCCCGGCAACTAATCCAGAGAAGTGAGCCATGTCGACAAGAAGATAGGCTCCAATTGTATCCGCTATTTCGCGGAAACGCTTAAAGTCTATAACTCTTGCATAAGCGGAACCGCCCGCAATAATAAGTTTTGGCCTATGGGCCTCTGCTAAAGTCGCCACTTCGTCAAAGTCTATTAACGAATTTTCCTTTTTGACTCCATATTGCACGGCGTTGAACCACTTTCCAGACTGATTAGGTTTTGCCCCATGAGTTAAATGACCCCCAGCAGCNAGAGACATTCCTAATATCGTATCACCCGGCTCCAAAAGAGATAAAAAAACTGTTTGGTTAGCTTGTGCGCCGGAATGNGGCTGCACATTAACGTATTTGCAGTCGAACAAATCTTTTGCTCTCTCTATCGCCAACTCTTCTGCTTTATCAACAAATTCACACCCACCGTAGTAACGCCNGCCAGGATAACCTTCGGCATATTTATTTGTAAGCACGGATCCCTGTGCGTCTAAAACAGCTTGCGAGACTATATTTTCCGACGCAATCAGTTCAATTTGGTCTTTCTGTCTTTGTAATTCCGATGAAATCACGTTGGATATCAGCGGATCAATTTCAGATAAAGAAGTAGAAAAAAATTTATANTCGAGGCCCTGTTTCATTTGATTTTTTTCATTTCGNTTTAAACTAAANAGGTTCCACATAAAACGCACAAGTTATNACAAATTTACTGAATGNGTTGCACCTGCTTAGACCCGATATTGAGATAAAATAGCACTGCAGNACNGCTGAGTAAGTAACTTTTTACATAACAAATTCAAGTGTCGANGACGACTTTTAGCCAATTTTAAGAAAGAACTCAATTNCCTTTATAGCAGCAACCGTANATNANTTGTTAATTTTGAAAACAAAACCTNTTNAACACTGCNAGAAAAGACNCAAANGCCTNTAGTAGGTTGTGTCNTTNCAGACACATTCAGNAATACAGAAAATAAAATNNNTAATTTGAAGGAATCTGTTTGACTTATCCATCCAACCCTGTTTCTAATTTTTTTTGCCTCGCCAACGTCGGGATACAAAATGCCAAAGGAAAATGAGAAAGCTCAAATCAACTTAAACGAAACTCTTCGACTAACAGTCGACGTAACGGTTTCTTATTTAAGTAAAAACTCTCTACCAGCTGCCGAAGTCCCGCATTTTATACAAATGATTCATGATTCCCTAAGCAAGCTACAATTAAACGAAAAAACAAAAGAAAGCCATCAATTGAAGCCAGCCGTGTCGATCAGAAAATCAATCACTGATAAACATCTAATTTGCTTAGAAGATGGAAAACAGTTGAAAATGCTAAAGAGACATCTAAGAACAGCATATAATCTTAGTCCAGAAGAATACAGAGCAAAATGGAACCTCCCTTCTGACTACCCTATGGTGGCTCCAGGCTACGCGGCACAAAGGTCAGCGTTTGCAAAAAAAATAGGCCTGGGAAAGAATGCTCCAAATCGACCCTTACCGTCACCAAAAACAAAATAACTTGAACCTGCGTTTAAAGGTTTTTTTTGCGTTTATCTAAAACATAATTCAATTTTTTAAGAGCAGTTTTCTCTAATCTAGCTTGCGACGTTGATGGATCTCCTACAATCGAAACCTCGACTCGCGTTAGCGGATCTATTGCGCTAACTTTTACGTAAGCCCCTACCTTAACAAACTCGATTATGACCCGGGTATCCTCTGACATCGCTACCATTTCCCCCTCAGGAACTTATATCAAAAGTTTGCTCCTATAAACAGGTGGAGACATTTAAGATTTTTCTTATTGATCCTTGAATAATTAACAAAAACAAATTAAGTGATCTACATACTATTTTTTTATTTGCATAGTAATGTAAAAACTACTCTTTATGACAGCGATTTGATTTTTTTAAATCTTATGATCGCAAATTAGCGTTTGTGTTAACGAGTAAATTGTTTCAATTGGAGATGAAAATGAGCACAGCTTCCGTAAACGAAATTGACACCAGTAAGCTGAAGTCTCAAAGACGAGTTGACTTTAATTGGAGTGATCCCTTTCTTCTAAACGAGCAATTGACAGAAGATGAAAGATTGGTGTCCGACGCAGCAAAGGCATATTGCCAAGAGAAACTATTACCCCGTGTACAAAGTGCATTTAGGGATGAACGGTTTGATCGGGAAATAATGAATGAAATGGGAGAATTAGGGTTCCTTGGCTCAACAATTGATGGCTATGGTTGTTCAGGCGTAAACCACGTTTGCTATGGTCTTGTTGCAAGAGAAGTTGAACGGATTGACAGTGGTTACCGTTCAGCTATGAGTGTTCAGTCTAGTTTAGTGATGCATCCTATTTGGGCCTATGGAAACGAGTCACAAAGAAAAAAGTACCTCCCAAAATTAGCCACGGGAGAATGGGTGGGTTGCTTTGGACTAACTGAGCCAGATCACGGGTCTGATGCTGGAGGGTTGAAAACACGCGCTAGAGAGGTCCCCGGAGGTTACATTTTAAATGGAGCTAAGATGTGGATTAGCAACTCGCCAATAGCGGACGTTTTTGTTATTTGGGCAAAANCAGAAGATGATGTGATNCGCGGTTTTATTCTAGAAAAAGGAATGAAAGGTCTATCGGCNCCNAAAATAGAGGGTAAATTTTCACTGAGAGCTTCGATAACGGGAGAGATTGTTATGGAAGAAGTTGAAGTTCCNGAAGAGAACCTACTGCCAAACGTAAGTGGCTTGTCCGGCCCATTCGGGTGTCTAAATAAAGCGCGTTACGGGATAGCATGGGGAGCTCTAGGGGCTGCGGAGTACTGCTGGCATCAAGCGCTTGATTATACAATGAACAGAAAGCAATTTGGCCGTCCACTGGCTGCTAATCAATTAGTACAAAAAAAATTAGCCGATATGCAGACAGAAATATCGATAGGGCTTCAGGCATGTCTAAGATTAGGGCAACTTTTGGACCAAGATAAAGGCGCTCCAGAAGCTATTTCACTTGCAAAACGCAACTCTTGCGGTAAAGCATTGGAAATAGCCAGAACTGCTCGCGATATGCATGGAGGCAACGGAGTTTCCGATGAGTACGGTGTTATACGGCATGTTATGAATCTTGAAGCCGTGAACACTTATGAGGGCACGCACGACATACATGCCCTTATACTGGGCAGATCCCAAACTGGATTGCAGGCTTTTACAGGGGGATAGAAGAAAGCCTTTTTAAAATTCAGAGCTTTTTAGACATTTCTCTAAAAGAGATAAGGTCTGCTTCAATAAACCAATAAATCGCCACCCAGAAAACAGCTGCTATCAAGGTTGTCGCCATTGCCTTTATAAGTAACAACGGTTTTTTAGGGGCTCCAGGATCATGGCCAACACTGCCATCAGTGTGTCGACTCACGCCAAAAGGAAGCGACATAAGAAATATCCACCACCACAGCAATACATACACGACTATGCCAGACGCAATTTCCATATAATAAAGCTACCTTTGTTCTAATTCTATAAGTGTACCAAAAAATTCTTTTGGATGTAAAAATAGCACGGGTTTACCATGAGCTCCTATTTTTGGCTTACCGTCTCCTAAAATTGCGGCGCCCTGCTCTATTAGGGTTCCGGCCGCAACTTCAATATCATCTACTTCATAGCAGACATGATGTATGCCACCAGCCGGATTTCGCGCTAGAAACTGGCTGATCGGTGAGTTGGTATCAATAGGGTGTAAGAGTTCTATTTTTGTATTAGGAAGCTCAACAAATACCAGTTTAACTCCGTGATCAGGAAGTTCTTGCGGCTTGCTTACGGATGCGCCCAAAATCAGCTTATATTTTGATGCAGCCGCATCAAGGTCAGGTACTACTATAGCTACGTGATTAAGACATCCAATCATCTTACACCTCTTAGTCTAACCGAATAATATGCAGTGATACGGTAGGTCTCTTCCCCAATTCACTGCGGCAAAACTTATTGATAGCCCTCTTGCAAGTTTTTTCTACCGAATTGTCTACCAAGCGATCTTCCGGAGGCAGGATATGAATTTCATCGCGTATTAGAGCTTCTATCTGTTGCTCTAAGTAAGATCCAATCTTCGCATCGATCCCAAGAAAAGTGAGAACCGGTGGCCCGTCGCACGAACCATTGTCGTCCAGAACGATTGTAGCAAAAATTGAACCATTATATAACACCTTACCCCTATCCTTTAGTGCATTACTATTCAATGGTGTTAATTGCTTTCCGTCTACCACTAAAGCATTTGTTGTTACATCTGCTATTACTTCTGCCTTCCCCGAAAATAATCGTATAACGTTTCCATTATCGGGCATTAAAATCTGAGGAACCTGGCAGGATTTCGCTATAGATGCATTAGCGCGCAAATGTTTTTTTTCCCCATGAACCGGTATTGCTATATCTGGCTTTATAATTTGGTACATAAAAACTATTTCATCGTGAGCAGGGTGTCCTGATACATGCACGTGATGATCTTCTTCCGTAATAATTTTAACGCCTCTATTCAGTAACTTGTTCTGAACGCGACTTATAGCCTTTTCATTACCAGGAATTTGTCTACTCGAAAAAATAACAACATCGCCACCCATTAGACTTATTTCGGGATGACTATTATCAGCTATCCTATTTAGCGCAGCACGCGGTTCGCCTTGACTNCCTGTGCAAATAATTACGACTTTGTCGTCAGGAAAAAAACCTATATCCTTCTCCGAAATAAAATCTGGGACATCCAATAAATACCCATTTTCTCTTGCAACTTCATACATNCGCCAAAGCGACCTTCCAACGAGAGAGACATTTCGATCATTTTTTTTCGCTGCTAAAGCAATTGTTCGCAATCTGGCGACGTTAGAAGCAAAACAAGCAACGCCTATCTTCCTTTCAAACTTAGAAAACAAGCTGGTCAAACTATCCACTAAACCACCTTCAGAACCAGTTGTTCCTGATAGATGTGCGTTTGTGGAATCGCAAACCATGGCCGTAACGCCACGATTGGATAAACGTTTCAACGCTTCTAAATCACCTGGCNGCCCTACNTGAGGCTCTGGGTCTAACTTCCAATCACCTGTATGCCAAATTATTTGCTCACCACATTCGAGCACTAACCCATTAGGCTCCGGTATAGAGTGGGTAAGTGAAACCAATTCTAATTTGAAGGGTCCTAATTCAAAACTCTTAGAGGGATGCACTTCTATCAGCTTAACATCATCTGCTATGCCCTTTTCAATCAGTTTTCTCCTTATTAGGGACGCAGCAAAGGGGGTGGCAAAAATTGGACATCGAAGCCTTTCCCAAAGATGAGGAATTCCTCCTATATGGTCTTCATGTCCGTGCGTTATAACGATTCCAAGTAAGTTTTCACGTCGNTGTTCGATAAAGCTGGGATCAGGGACTAAAACATCGACACCAGGCATTGTGTCATCACCAAATGAAATTCCAAGATCAACAATTAGCCATTTGCCGGCGAAGTGGTATAAATTCATATTCATACCAATTTCATTCGANCCTCCTAACGGAACGAAAACAAGATCGCCACTATTTATAGTAACACCTTTTATTTCCATGGGATGTTTCTTTTGTATATCAAAACTAATCCAGTGTTTGTGATATCCTCATCCAAATGATCTATAGAATCTGTCTTCTCAAAAAAAATATTCGCAAGCCCTCCAGTTGCAATAACATTCATCGGCTTAGCAAATTNTTGTTTTATACGCATAACTATGCCCTCTAATAGACCTATATAGCCCCAGAATATTCCAGAATGCATAGCTGATTTTGTAGATTTTCCTATAACATTTTCAATCTTTACTCTAGAGGTATTATTTTTCGGTTCAACGATAGAGATCCTTGGAAGACGGGCCGCTGCATTGTAAAGTGCTTCAAGAGATAGGTTAATGCCTGGCGCAATTACACCACCACGGTAAGTGCCATCAAAATCCACCACATCAAAAGTAGTTGCTGTGCCAAAATCTACAATAATCATTGGACCTTGATACCGATCAAGAGCACCTACAGCATTAACAATGCGGTCAGCTCCAACTTCTTTTGGATCGTGTATGTCTATATCTATACCTAGGTCAACTTCTGGGTCTCCAACTATCATAGGCCTAATTTCAAAATATCGTTCACATAGAGTAACCAGATTAAAAGTAATTTCTGGGACAACATTGGCAATGATAATNCCTTTTATATTTTCTATCTTCAGGCCCTTGAGAGCTAACAACTGTGATAACCAAACGGCATACTCATCGGCTGTTCGGTTAACATTAGTTGATGTCCGCCAGCTTCCCATACACTGACATTCTTTGTATACGGCAAAGCCTGTATTTGTATTTCCACAATCTATAACAAGCAGCATTAGCTTTTCCTTATTATAAAAAACGAACTGTTCCTGCCCGATATAAATTTCGGGTACCATTCTCATCATCGAGCAGCATGGCACCTTCCGCGTCTATTCCCTTAAACTTAAACTTAGCTGATGAACCATTTTTACCTTCTACTTCTACAGTTCCATCTAATTTGTAAGCTCGTTTCATCCATTCAGTTCTAATCATATCAAAACCATCATTTTCCCAAATACGAAACCAATGCACAATAGAATGCAGCAACGATGTTAAGACTTCATCCGACGAAGTAATTTCATTTTTATAATCTTGAATACATGTTACCGGGTATTCAAATTCCTTTGGTTTTTTAGAAATGTTAATTCCAATACCCATAACAACAGCCGGAGCCTTGGCACCAAAATTAAGAACCTCTAATAGAATACCAGCTATTTTTTTCCCATTAATCAATACATCGTTTGGCCACTTCACTTCTATTCTCTGANTATTTATATACTCTGATAATATAGTTGCTACTGCTACAGCAGATAAAAAAGACAACTCACCCCAACGCCTGGACCCAACTGCTGGCCGCAGCAATAGCGACATAAATAAGTTTCCTCTTTGCGAGTCCCACGTCTTACCATGTCGTCCTCGACCAGAATTTTGTTCCAAAGCTTGAACGACCGTCCACGCNTCGGCGTTCTGTTTGGCTAAAAGCGCGATATCTTCGTTGGTACTACCGGTAATCTCTTTTCGTATAATGTTGATAAAACCCGGCAAAGATTTGGAAACTCGAAAATTCGGGGTCGTGATTTTTCCAAAATTCATCGACCAACTTTCAGCCATTTACCCCTATTAGTGATTTTGCTGCATTAGTCGCAGCAGAAACAAGAGTGCCTGGACTCAAAAAGAAAATTATAACCACGGTCATTGATCCATAGATAACAACACGCAAGTTTTTTGATATTCCTCTATCTAACGGTTCTGAAATCTCGTCGAAATACATTATTTTTATTATTCGCAAATAATAAAAGGCTGCGACTACGCTACTAATTACCCCGATGATTGCCAAAGCATATAATTTTGCTTCGATGGCAGCTAGGAAAATGAACCATTTTCCGAAAAAACCGGCTAATGGGGGTATCCCAGCCATTGAAAACATAAATACCATCAAAGCAAAGGCCATCATCGGGTGAGTTTTAGAAACTCCCGACAGATCAGTTATTTGTTCAGCCGCTTGTCCATTTCTCCGCATGCACATTATACATCCGAACGTTCCAACATTCATAAATAAATAGATAGCTAAATAAATAAGTACTCCACCGATGCCAGCCTCATTTGCNGAAGCCAGTCCAATNAATCCATATCCCATATGCCCTATTGAACTATAGGCTAGAAGCCGTTTTATATTTGTCTGCATCAAAGCAGCCACCGCTCCTAGAACCATTGAAGCAANNGAAATAAATATTATGATCTGTTGCCATTGTTCTAAAATAGCTAAGAAAGGACCAAATAAAACTTGGATAAATAAACAAAGTGCTGCTATTTTCGGCGAAACGGCAAGTAATGCAGTTATAGGTGTCGGTGCTCCCTCGTATACATCTGGCGTCCACATGTGAAAGGGAACGGCGGACACTTTAAAGGCGAGGCCAGATATTAAAAATACTAGCCCAATCAACAGCCCCAGTGATAAATCGGTCT
This sequence comes from Rhodospirillaceae bacterium, assembly GCA_002701455.1. GTDB lineage: Bacteria > Pseudomonadota > Alphaproteobacteria > Thalassobaculales > Thalassobaculaceae. Next base: position 7,434 of record NZVJ01000097.1, on the reverse strand, counting down.
TTTGACTTCCAATTACCTCCGCTATCTGACGGAAGTCTGTGGTTCCCGAAAAGCCATAAATCAGCGAAGCACCATATAGAAGCATACCTGAAGATAAAGCACCCAAAACAAAATATTTAAGACCTGCTTCTGTGGATTTAAGAGAATCACGCCTTATGGCGGCCAAAACATAAAGCGATAAACTTTGAAGCTCCAGCCCTATNTACAAAGCAATCAAGTCCCCAGCAGAGACCATCATCATCATACCTANAGTCGCAAATAATATGAGTATGGGNACTTCAAAACGTTGCGAATTTTCCATTTTCATATAATCGTTTGCTAAAACAACGGCCAATATTGATCCTGCTAGAATCATGGCTTTCGCAAATTGCGTAAAACTGGTGCTGACAAACATTCCATAGAATGCATCTTCCTCGCCGCCGTATAAAAAGACTCCTACGATAGCGACTACAAAAGAAAGAATAGTCGCCATTGAAAGTAGCCCGGCACCCTCTGTTTTTCGGAACACTCCGACCATTAAAAGCAGCATTCCAGCGCAAGCGAGAAAAATCTCTGCAGAGGCCGGAATAAATGATGGCAGTTGAATAAGGCTCATAAATGTTAGCTCCTATTCAGTGGCTGGCCAAATAGACATTGCTATTGTTCAACGCCACATTGAAGTTTGTAATAAGGTTCTCTACTGAGACTGACATAACATCTAGAAAAGGAGATGGATAAACCCCCATCCAAAATACCAATAAAATTAATGGCGCAAAGACAATAATCTCCCGATAAGACAAGTCTTTAATAGACATCAGGTTTTCTTTATCCAATTTCCCAAATATTATTCTTCGATAGACATAAAGCATATATGCTGCGCCTAATACAACACCTGTCGTGGCAAAAACCGCCAGCCAAGTATTATAGTAAAAGGCGCCTAGTAGAACTAAGAATTCACCAACGAAACCACTGGTTGCAGGTAATCCCACCGAAGCCATAGTAAACACCATAAAAACCAATGCATATTTGGGCATTCTATTCACCAAACCTCCATAAGCAGCAATTTCCCGGGTATGCATTCTATCGTAAATAACACCAACGCATAAAAACAGAGCACCAGAAACAATACCATGGCTAAGCATCTGAAAGATTGCGCCCTCTAGCCCTTGCGAATTGAGAGTAAAAATCCCTATCGTGACAAAACCCATATGCGCAACTGACGAATAAGCTATAAGCTTTTTCAGGTCGTCCTGCGCCAATGCAACAAGTGAGGTGTATATAATTGCTATAACACTTAATAAGAAAACCAATGGTGAGAAAAATTCCGATGCCTCCGGAAACATGGGAATAGAAAACCTTAAAAATCCATACCCCCCCATTTTCAATAACACGCCCGCCAATATCACCGAACCAGCGGTTGGAGCCTCGACATGCGCATCAGGAAGCCACGTATGTACTGGCCACATAGGCACTTTTACCGCAAACGACGCAAAGAAAGCCAACCATAACCAGGTTTGGAAATTACTCGGAAAAGTGAATTTGCTAAGAACAACAACGTCGGTTGTTCCCGCCATAAAGTACATAACGAGAATAGCGACGAGCATTAAAACTGATCCCAAGAGGGTATAGAGAAAAAATTTAAAGGAAGCATATACTCTTCTTGCCCCTCCCCACACTCCTATAATGATGAACATAGGGATTAACACACCTTCAAAAAAGATGTAAAAAACAAGGATATCGAGAGCACAAAACATTCCAACCATCATGGTTTCCAGAATGAGGAATGCAATCATATACTCTCTTACTCTATTTTCTATAGCCTCCCAGCTTGCTAATATACAGATAGGCGTTAAGAGAGTGGATAAGAGCACAAAAAATATAGAAATCCCATCCACGCCCATCCGATAACCAATATTTGTTCCCTCTATCCATTCCACGCTTTCCGTCATCTGAAAGTTGGCTGTGGACGGATCAAATTTTACCCAAATTAGGAGTGAAATTAGAAATGTAGGTACCGATGTCCAAAGAGCTATATAGCGTGAGTTACGTGCCACTGTGGCTTCATCGCCTCGCGTTAAAAGGATGAAAAAGCACCCTACAATGGGTAAAAACGTTACTAATGAAAGAATAGGCCAGTCACCAGTCATTTTGCTAATTCCCAAATCCAAAAATATACCAAGAGGCAAAGGCAATTAAGCCAATCATCATTGCAAAAGCATAATGATACAGAAAACCGCTCTGAAGCCGAACGGCCTGACCACTTAATCGCCGCACCGTTTCCGATATCCCGTCCGGACCAAACCCATCTATTACTGCGCCGTCACCCTTTTTCCACAGCGCGCGACCAGCGCGAAAAGCCGGTTGCACAAACAAGAAATCGTACAGCTCATCAAAATACCATTTATTAAACAGAAACTTGTAAAAAGCCGAGAATTTTTGCGCGATCAAATTGGGAATATCCGGATTTTGTACATAAAAGTACCACGCCATAAACGTACCTATAACGAACATAACCGTAGGCAGTAATATAACCCACAGCGGAACGTCATGAGCAGCTGCTATTGTTTTATTATCTTGCAAAATTAGTAGAGCTTGCCCCCAGAAAGCATCCATCGATGTTCCGCCAAAAAATTCATAACCTAATTTTCCTGATAATAGTGCCCCTACCGCTAAAAAGATTAGCGGAAGTGTCATAACAAGCGGCGATTCGTGTATTTTTTCCTGGGTAGCCTTAGTGGCTCTGCACTCTCCATGAAATGTCATAAATATTAGTCGCCAACTATAAAATGCAGTCAGGCCAGCAACAAAAATGCCAATAAAAAAAGCATAATACCCAATCCCAGTATCCCGAGCAAAAGTTGCCTCCAGAATCAAATCCTTAGAGTAAAACCCAGATAAAAATGGAAACCCAGTAAGCGCCAGTGTACCAACAATCATCAACCAGTAAGTTAATGGGATGCGTTTTCTTAGTCCTCCCATTTTCCTCATGTCTTGCTCATCTGACATCGCGTGAATTACCGAGCCCGCTCCCAAAAACAACAACGCTTTGAAGAATGCATGGGTCAGTAAGTGATAGATTCCGGCAGAATAGGCCGAAACCCCACAAGCGAAAAACATATAGCCAAGTTGCGAACAGGTAGAATAAGCAATTACGCGTTTTATATCGTTCTGACATAGCCCAACACTGGCGGCAAATATCGCCGTTGAAGCGCCTATAAATGTCACTAAAGCAAGCGTGTCCGGAGCGTATTCCATCATCGGGGAAAGGCGAGCCAACATAAAAACACCCGCGGTAACCATAGTTGCAGCGTGTATCAAAGCAGATACAGGGGTGGGTCCCTCCATTGCATCAGGGAGCCAGGTGTGTAAACCTAACTGGGCAGATTTCCCCATTGCCCCTATGAATAATAGCATTGTCAGTACCGTTAAAGCATCAGCACTAAACCATAAAAAAGTTAGTTCACTCCCTTCAAACCTAGAAACTGATCTGAAAATCTCATCTAAAACAATGGTGTCGAAAAGCAAATAGGTACCAAAAATGCCTAAAGCGAAACCAAAATCTCCAACCCTGTTTACTAAAAAAGCTTTTATGGCAGCTGCATTCGCCTCCGGCTTGTGATACCAAAACCCTATAAGAAGATAGGAAGCAAGACCAACGCCCTCCCAGCCAAAAAACATCTGAACCAAATTATCAGCCGTGACCAGCATCAGCATTGCAAAGGTAAAAAGTGATAAATATGCAAAGAATCGCGGGTTGTGCGGATCATGGTGCATATACCCAATTGAATACACATGAACCATAGTTGAAACAGATGTAACAACTAAAATCATTACAGCTGTTAGAGTATCTATCTTCAGTGCCCATTCTGCTTTTAGAGTCCCAGACTCTATCCAAGTGAAAAGTTGAATAGTCTGGGCATTTTGTTGAAGCGCTACATCATAAAAGCATATTGCACCAAGCAACATAGAAGCCGCCATAAGGCCGCAAGTTACCAAGTGAGCAATACGATCCCCAATAATACGGCCAAACAGCCCCGCTACAACCGCCCCAAGAAGCGGCAGAAAGACAATTGCGGCATACATACTACCGTTACCCTTTCATGAGATTTACGTCTTCGACAGCTATCGAACCACGGTTTCTAAAAAACACTACTAAAATAGCTAAACCAATTGCTGCTTCCGCTGCTGCCACAGTCAGGATAAATAGAGCAAATATCTGACCGACTAGGTCGCCCGCATAAGCAGAAAATGCAACTAAATTGATATTGACAGCCAGGAGCATCAACTCAATCGACATCAAAATAATGATAACATTTTTGCGATTTAAAAAAATTCCAAATATACCAAGGGTAAAAAGTATTGCCGCGACACCAAGATAGTGAGCTAGTCCAATCTCGATCATAATTATACCCCCTCCCCTTCATTAACTTTCACTATATCCAGCACCTCTTCCGGTTTACGTGCTAACTGATCCGCAATCCTCTGTTTTCTTACCCCAGGTCTGCTCCGCAGCGTAAGAACTATAGCTCCAATCATAGCTATAAGAAGAATCAAACCCGCGGCTTGAAATAAATACACGTATTTGGTGTAAAGAACATTTCCTAAAGCATGGGTATTAGTAAGCGTTTGAGATGGTACAACCGTCGCCAAAACGCCTCTTTCTTCGGTCAGAGACCATATACCAATAACAAAGAAAAGTTCTACAAGGAGAATTAAACCGAGCAATGCACCAATCGGCAGGTATTGCATAAACCCTTGTCGTAATTCTACAAAGTTTATGTCAAGCATCATAACAACGAAAAGGAAAAGGACTGCAACAGCTCCCACATAAACAACGACAAGGATCATGGCAATAAATTCTGCACCGATTAGAACAAAAAGCCCTGCAGCATTAAAAAATGCTAGAATAAGATACAATACTGAGTGTACGGGGTTTCGCGAAGACACTACCATTACACCAGCAGCAATGGTTACAAACGCAAATGCATAAAAAGCTAATGCCTGCACCATTTTTCTTTCCCCCGTTAAGTTTAACTGTCTCTGATTTAGTTTGTTTATCTTATAAGATCTATGATTTTATCGATAAGGAGCATCAATTGATAAATTGTTAGCGATTTCGGTCTCCCACCGATCACCATTGGCTAGAAGCTTTTCTTTGTTATAAAAAAGCTCTTCTCTAGTTTCGGCTGCAAATTCGTAATTAGGCCCCTCCACAATTGCATCAACTGGACAGGCCTCTTGGCAAAACCCACAATAAATACATTTTGTCATATCTATGTCGTAACGGGTAGTTCTGCGACTTCCGTCGGACCGAGGCTCTGCTTCTATAGTTATTGCCTGCGCTGGACAGATAGCTTCACAAAGTTTACACGCTATACATCTTTCTTCTCCATTCGGATACCTGCGCAGAGCGTGCTCACCCCGGAAGCGCGGCGACAACGGCCCTTTTTCATATGGATAATTTATAGTCACCTTGGGTTTGAAAAAATATTTAAGCGTAAGATACATCCCGCCGATTAATTCCGACAATAAAAGTGCTTTAGTACTATTTTGCAAAATATTCAATGTACCAACCTCCAAAGCTCACCCAGATAGTGGTGTGGGAACTATATCGAAAGCAACCAACACACCGGCTGTAATAACCACCCACGCTAGAGAAAACGGAAGAAAAACTTTCCATCCTAGTCGCATTAATTGATCATACCTATACCTGGGAAAGGTTGCCCTAACCCATAGAAAACAGAAGAGAATTAGACTTATCTTTAAAAAGAACCAAATTGGTCCCGGGATCCAATTAAAAGGCGCAATATCTATTGGCGGCAACCACCCCCCTAGAAACAAAACAGCTGTCATCCCACTCATCAAAATCATATTGGCGTATTCGCCCAAGAAAAATAATGCAAAAGTCATAGACGAGTATTCAACAAAATACCCCGCGACAAGCTCAGACTCACCTTCCGGTAAATCAAAGGGTGCTCGATTTGTCTCGGCTAATGCCGAGACGAAAAAAATGACAAACATAGGCAACAAAGGTATTGCAAACCAAATAGTTTTCTGAGCCTCAACGATTGCGCTTAAATTCAAGGATCCCACACATAAGAGTACTGTAATTATTACAAATCCTATTGATACTTCGTAAGAAACCATTTGCGCAGCAGAGCGAAGCGCCCCTAGAAATGCGTATTTCGAGTTACTGGCCCAACCAGCCATAATTACTCCGTACACACCCAGCGAAGAGATTGCGAAAAGATAGAGTATCCCCACGTTTATGTCTGACAAAACCATTCCCACATCAAAAGGAATTACGGCCCATGCGATTAAACTTAAAATAAAAGTGAGCATAGGAGCCATTGCAAACAAAATTTTGTTTGCGCCAGCTGGAAGAATCGTTTCTTTAATAAATAATTTTGCTCCGTCGGCCAACGGTTGAAAAAGACCGAAAGGCCCAACCACGTTAGGGCCCTTCCGCAACTGTATACTCGCGATTACTTTCCGTTCAAAATATGTCAAGTATGCCACAGCAATCAATAATGGAACAATTATTGCGAAAATTTGCGCTACAATTATTGCAGTTGGGAGCAGATAAACATTTAAAATCTCGCTAAATTCCATCGTTCAAAATCCATCCCATGAGGCATACGGCGTAATTTATGGTATCAACCATTTTTTGAATTCCCAAAAATTTCGCTGCACTCAGCCATAACCTTTGACGACCGGCTTATCGGGTCAGTCATATAAAAATCTTTCATACTGTGATCGAAAGGCAATTCTTCTATTTTTCCATCTTGCCCAAATTCTAGCCATGCCGAATGTTTCAAAGAGTCTGTAACTTCAAACGTGCTATAGGTTTCTACTAGTTGGTGACGCAATTCTTCGGCTGTATCAAATTCCAGTACTGCACCAACTGCGTCCGACAATGCTCGCAGAATTTTCCAATCCTCTCTGGCTTCGCCAGGCGGGAAAACTGCCCGAACAGCATACTGAGGCCTCCCTTCAGTATTTACATATAACCCATCTTTTTCTGTATATGCAGCCCCCGGCAGTATAACGTCCGCTCTGTGGGCACCTGCATCACCATGATGCCCTTGATAGATGACAAAGGCCTTTCCTAATCTGGACATATCTATCTCGTCTGCCGCCAATAAATAAACGATCTCTATAATACCATTCTCAACATCATCTAGAATGTTATCTAAATATCTGGATCTATCCTTAGGCACGAACGACATATCTAAAGCTGCGACACGGGACGCTGCGGTGTGCAAGACATTGAAACCATTCCAACTGTCGATAGCGTTATTTTCTTCTTTTATTAGATTGAATTTATCAGCGATTCTCCGACATAAACCTAGCACCGCTTCTCCATCAGCTCTTGTTAGAGCATTCATACCAAGTATTAACATTGGACGGTTCGCGTCAGCCAGTATCTTAGCAAAGCTGTGATCGCCTTCTATA
>NZVJ01000096.1 GCA_002701455.1 Rhodospirillaceae bacterium | reverse complement strand
TTCTAGCGCGATATTTTTGCGTAGCGTTGCTGTCTGCAAGGTTGCATGTTCTAACTTAAACGCCGATAGCGGGAGGCTGACAATAGAGTCATGCCCGTTCAAAGTTCCCTTATCTATCTCTTCATTTTCCCCACTCATACTAGACTCCTGAAAGAGAGCGCTCTCCGTCCAAGTGAAATTTGGTGAGATGCCAAAAGCTGAAATCTCAGATAATATACTAAATTATAAAACAGCAATTTTTGTGCCAGAAGTATAGCATAAAGCCATGAATAAATTAGATAAAACACCTAGGAAAAATATGCGAAAGCAAAATTATGACTTTATTATTATCGGCGCCGGTTCTGCAGGAGCAGTTTTAGCTAACCGATTAACAGAAAACAATCGTTTTTCCGTAATTCTAATAGAGGCCGGCCGTGATTCTCACTTCNTAAGTTCAATACCCATAAGTTTTGCTAAATTCATAAATAAGCCAAGTGTAAATTGGCTATATACCTCTGAGCCTGATGAGGGCAGTGGGTTTCGCCGCATCGAAATACCTAGGGGCAAGTTATTAGGCGGCTCTAGCTCGATCAATGGCATGGTTTTCGTAAGGGGNCAGCGACAGGATTACGATCATTGGGCGCAACTTGGAAATAATGGATGGAGCTACGAAGAAGTACTCCCCTATTTCAAAAAAATGGAANACTATAAAGGCCCTAACTCTTCATATCGAGGAAAATCTGGGCCATTGATCGTAACTGACCCGATGGAAAAAAATGATTTCTACGATGCAATGTTTAAAGGCGCGGAAGAAATAGGGGTACAGAAAAACCCGGACTACAATGGGGCGCAACAGGAGGGTGTTGGGATGACCCAAGCAACAATCTGGAAGGGCAAAAGACAAAGCACCGCAATTTGTTACTTAAATCCCGTAAAAAGCCGCCAAAATCTGACTGTTTTAACAGAGGCATTTGTTGAAGAATTAATTATCCAAAACAATAAGTGTATTGGTGTAAGACTTAAGCATAAAGGCACTACAACTATTGTCGGCTGTAATTGTGAAGTTCTAGTCAGTGCTGGTGCGATAAATACTCCGCAATTATTGGAACTTTCAGGTATTGGCCAAGAAGATGTTTTAAAGAAAGCGGGAGTGAATGTTAGATTAGCACTACCTGGCGTAGGAGAAAACCTCCGCGATCACTACGCNCCTCGAATGAAATGGAGTACGCTTAAAGGGCGGTACACCTACAACGACCGAGCCCGAGGACTTGGCATTGCCCTAGAAGTAGCAAAATACGCAGCAAATAAAAAAGGGTTTTTGGCTTTGCCTGCAGCCCCAATGCGTGCTTATGTAAAATCCAGGGAAGGACTTGCCTCTCCAGACCTTGGTATATCAGTCAACCCTTTCTTGATAAAAAGCGGGGTTTCCCTAGACAAAAAAAGNGGCTTTACAATGGCCGTTCATTCTCTGCGGCCAGAGAGCCGCGGGAGCGTTCATATAGTATCACCTTCGAGCGTCNCCCCTCCCAAAATTCAATACAATTTTCTTTCTAACAGAATTGATCANGATACCTTACTTGCAGGAATGAGAATTGTTCGCCAATGGATTAATTCACCGGCAATGAAAAATATCCGAGGTGAAGAACTCGCCCCAGGCGCAGATATGAATAATGACAACGATTTACTTGAGTGGGTTAAAGCCACCGCTGAAACCACTTACCATCCGGTCGGCACTTGCAAAATGGGTCAGGATAATATGTCCGTTGTAGATGAAAAACTAATCGTAAACGGGCTCTTAAACCTTCGAGTTGTTGACGCTTCANTCATGCCTACACTTACATCTGGAAATACGAACGCTCCTACCATAATGATCGCAGAGAAGGCGTCTGACCTAATTTTGTCCAAATGGAACTAACATTGCTTCATGCACCCCCTATATGGGCCGATAATCCGCCATCAACAGGCATAATTAACCCTGTAATATAATTTGCTTCATCAGACGCTAGGAATACAGAAGCGTTAGCGACATCCCAGGCCGTACCCATCTTTTTTAATAGAGGCACACGATTGTTGCGAGCCTCACGTACTTCGTCCCTATGCACATTTTGCTCACGGGCTCTTCTTTCAATTGCCATAGGGGTGTCCATTAAACCAGGCAAAATAGCGTTTGCTCGGATGCCGTAAGAAGCATTTTCCATCGCAATGTGGTGCGTCATTGTATTTACAGCACCTTTCCCCGTTTTGTAGGTTATGCTGTTATGTGAACAAATTGAAGCTATAGACGAGATATTTATAATACATCCAAACCCCTGTTCTATCATCACGGGTAAAACGTGCTTACACGTCATAAACATTCCTTTTAAATTCATATCCATTAACTGATCCCAAATATCAACGTCCATTTCCGTTGTACCTGCATCACCCTCAGATCGACCAACGTTATTATGAAGAATATCTATTTTCCCAAAGTAATTCATGCAGGCAGTTGCTATCGCTTGACAATCATTTTCCTTCGTAATATCAGCAAGTTGGACATGTGCTTTACCACCCCTTTCCTCAATCATTTTTAGTGTTTCCTCTGCCCATTTTTCACTTTTATCAACCAACAAGACGCTAGCACCTTCCTCAGCAAAGCGAATGGCTGTAGCACGGCCATTACCAATTGTTTCTCCAGGCTGCTGACCTGCCCCAACTACAATAGCCACTTTTCCATTTAGTCTCATATCAACTCCGTTTCATTTGTTATCAATGGTTTATTTATTTTACCTAAATTATGACTTTAGAAAAAATACGAATTTTTTTAATCAGAAGAAGCGGGTCCTTACTCCGCAACCAGAACTCGCAGTTTAGTGATGCTGAAAGTTTAAAAGCAATTCAAAAAATACTGATACTCTGGTATTTTAGGTTAGCGATTAAAACCAGTACTTATCGGTGGCAATAAATAAATGTAAGTGCCATGCTCTGCTGTTTTACTTACACTTTCCAAAATCAACCATATCTTAATGATCAATTATTTTGAAAACTGTAACCTTCTAGTGCACCAAACGTACATCCGCGTGATACAGCGACATTGAAAAATAAAGAGAATTTAAGAACATACATCAACGANGCAGTAATAAAAAAACCACCTACAAGCTGGTAAGTGGTTGATTTAAAATATAGTTGTCTAAATGTGNAATAGTATACTTTAACGCTTNGAAAACTGATAACTTCTTCTAGCTTTTGCTTTTCCATACTTCTTGCGCTCAACAACACGAGGATCTCTGGTTAAGAACCCNCCTTTTTTTAACACAGGCCTGAGATCTGGTTCGTAGTAAGTAAGNGCCTTTGATATTCCGTGCCTGACTGCTCCCGCCTGCCCTGACAANCCTCCACCCGTAACCGTNCAAGTAACGTCATAGGACTCGTTTCGTTCAGCTGTATCGAAAGGCTGAGCTATCATCATTNGGAGAACGGGTCTAGCAAAATAAGTTTCCATATCACGCCCATTAACCGTTATTTTACCGGGGCCAGGTTTAATCCATACCCTCGCTATAGCATTCTTGCGCTTGCCAGTGGCGTACGATCGACCGTGTTTATCAATAATAGGTTCCCGAGGAACTTCGACAACTTCTTCTTCCTTTAAAACACTTAAGGCTTCTAGACCTGAAGTCGAATTTGTCTCTTCAGCGGCGTTTTCCATACTATTGTCGGACGCTTCGTTTGCTTCAGTGGTTACATTCTCTTCTTCGGCCATATCTACCTCTTATTCTTTATATTCATTGCGGCAATATCTAGAGCTTCTGGCTGCTGTGCTTCGTGTGGATGCTCAGTTCCACCGTACACCCTNAGGTTACCCATTTGCTTTCGGCCAAGGGGCCCTCGGGTTATCATTCTTTCTACNGCTTTTTTTATCACGCGTTCCGGGTGAGCGCCGTCTAAGATTTTGTCCGCCGTTCTTGATTTAATTCCTCCGGGGTAACCGGTATGCCAATAATAAGTTTTGGCCGTGCGCTTTGAACCTGTCAGCTTCACTTTCTCAGCATTGATNACAACGATGTTGTCGCCACAATCCATGTGAGGAGTNAAGGTTGTTTTGTGTTTGCCACGCAAATATTTAGCTACAATTGTTGCCAGTCTGCCTAAAACCAATCCATCTGCATCAATCAGCCACCACTTCTTTTCAATGTCGCTTGGCTTTGCTGAAAAAGTCCTCATTGAACTACCCTAATATTATTTTTACCGCTTAACACAATACCGCGTTGTTTACGTATAGCAAGCACATATGTCAAGAAAAAATAATAATATCAACAGCTTGTAAAGAGGTACTATAATACCTTTATAAAAATCCTTCTTATCCGAAACCATCTTCTTAGATCAATATTGGGATATATGACCGGCTTTCCCTTTTATTATTTCGTTTGTTGTTGGACTCCAGCCCGCAACCATTTTTTGGTGCTTACTCAAAATTTTTAATTAGGAAGCATTAGCTCTTCTCTAATGCTTCCTGAAAATTTGGAGAGGCGATGCTTATGAGGGCCTTTCTTCTTTGTTGTAAATTTTTTCCACGCAAATCTGCCGTACCATTTTCTGTTACTATTACGTCAACGTCACTTCTAGCAGTCGTTACCGGACCACTCAATTGAGACACTATTCTACTGTACTTTCCTTCTCTGGCCGAACTTGGAAGGGCTATTACAGCATGTCCACCATCACTTCTGTGAGCAGCTCGCACCAAGTCCGGCTGGCCCCCTATGGCGCTGACCGGTATTCCGTTTAATTCTTCAGAACCAACCTGCCCCGTCAGATCAACCTCCAGCGCTGAGTTGATACTTACGAAATTTTTTAAGCGATGAACGTCACCCGAGTGAGTATGCCAGGACGGTCGCAACTTCAGGTTTTTATTTTGGTTTGCAAATTCATAAAGTTTTGTTCTTCCGAGCAAAATAGCCGCTGTAGAAATACCCTTATCAAATGGTTTGGTTGCATTAGTTACTACGCCTGAAACCATCAAATCGACTAAAAAGTCACTAGCCATGCCACTATGGAAACCAAGGTCTCGACGGTCCATAATCCGTGAAGCTATTGCCTCAGGTATCGAACCCATGCCGATCTGCAGTATCGATCCATCATTTATATATTTTGAGACGTGATTAGCAATTTTCTCATCTAAGCTAGTGACTTTACTTGGTAATGCGCAGAGCAAAGGCCGTGACGTCTCTATTAATGCGGTGAACTTTTCCATTTCGGGATAACCTTCTGAATAAACCCATGGAACTTGATCATTTACCTCGCCTATCACAACGCGCGCCTTATCAATAGCCGCACGAATATAGTCGTTTATCACCCCAAAGCTATGTTCCCCATTTGGACCTCGTGGAGATAATAAAACAAGTGCTATATCGCATTTCAGTGTCCCTTCCCTAATATATTGGTCGATCAATCCATAATGCATAGGGGTGATATTTAATGCACCTTCATCGGAGAGCACTCTCGATTTTCCCATTGGCCCAAAGCTATTAAAGTTTATAAAATCAGAATGTTCAAAGCCAAAGCTATCAGATAAAGTTAAACCTAAAAAAACCCCGATCGGTCCGATACTCTCTCGCTGTTCAACTAGCTTTTCAGTAAGGGTTGTNGGNTCTCCACTGGCTTGACCGCAAATTACGGTATCTCCAGCTCTTATAAAATCGGATAAATCCAAGTCATCTGGCTCTATGTATCTCAAAATATATTCGACCGAACTTAAGTTACAAGAACTATCTTACCGGCATAAGAACGCGACAGCAGCGCATCCATAGCCTTACCAGCCTCTGACAACGGGAATGTCTTTCCGACATGCGGCTTCACTCGCCCTTGCCGAAAAAGATCTGCNGCCTCTTGAACAAAACTAGCGCCATAGGCTGGATCTTTCTCAGTCTGCGCTCCATAAACCACTCCAATTACTGATATNTTTTTAACCAAAATCAAATTTGCCGGAACTTGTTGTATNCGGCCGGAAGCAAAACCAATGACAAGCATTCTTGCCTCCCAGTTTACAGCTCGTATAGCTTGATCAAAAGCGTCACCGCCAACTGCGTCGTATACAACATCAGCCCCATGGTTNTTTGTTATCTCTCGAACACGGTCTCGGATACTTTCAGATTTATAATCGATCGCAAAGTCGGCCCCGTGATCCATGGTCACTTTACACTTTTCAGGACCTCCNGCNGCGGCAATAACTGTCGCNCCCATTGTTTTCCCTAACTCTACCGCTGTTAACCCTACTCCACCCGCAGCCCCAAGAACCAGTAACGTTTCTCCAGNCTTTAAATTGCCTCTATGCTTCAAGGCGAAATTAGAAGTGCCGTAAACTGTAGGAAAGCCAGCCGCAATCACATCGTCCATCTCGTCAGGCACAGGCACCAACCACTCACTATCTACTAAAACTTCCTCGGCGAATGCTCCCCCTCCTCTCATAAATGCCATAACTCGCTGTCCAATGTTGAGCGGTCTATTAACATTTTGACCAATTTTGAGAATTTCGCCCGCGACCTCCATACCTGGCACAAAAGGCGGCTCTAATTTTGATTGGTATTTTCCCGCTATTTGAAGCGTATCCGCAAAATTTAATCCAGCAGCCCTCACTTTAATCAGCACATCATTTGGCCCTGGACGCGGTGATTCTGTCTCTGAGAAAATTAGATTTTCGGTTCCTCCCAGCTTATTACAAAAAATTGCTTTCATTAGCCGCTACCATCTCTTTTATTATTATATTTGTCAGAACAAAATATTTAGATAATCTAGTATTTGAACTTAAAATCCATTCTGGCATTTTGTAAAACATTTGTGTCCTAAATTTTCTCCAACTGGGAAAAGATCATCATGAAAGTTTCGTTGGATCGCCATAACCCTCATATAGCTGTAATTACAATCGAAAACACAGCAAAGATGAATGCATTAACGCGGCAAATGATGAAGGAACTAGGGAAACTTTGGGATGATCTAGAGGCGGATGATACGAGATGCATTATAATAACCGGTGCCGGAGAAAGGGCATTTTGCGCCGGCGCTGATATATCAGGTGATCTCTCGGCCACGGAAGATAAGACCGCGATGATCAATCATTCACTTCTTAAAACAGACGCTTATTCTAAACCTATTATTGCCGCGATAAATGGCGACTGTGTTGGGGGTGGTTTAGAGCTGATGCTTTCGACAGATATCAGGTGTGCGGCGACAACTGCCCGTTTTGGGTTGCCTGAAGTAAAATGGTCAATCTATCCTTTTGGAGGAGCGACAACGAAATTAATTCAACAAATCGGCCATGTTCATGCAATGGATTTGCTTTTAACAGGACGTTTGATCTCCTCAAAAGAAGCTCAAAAATTAAACTTGATAAATATAGCGTTGGACAATGAAGAAGTCATGAATTGGGCATTGGAGAGAGCTGAACTAATAGCCGCTAACAGTCCATCAGCGATACAAGCAGTAAAAACTCAAATAACATCATCGATTTGTGACCAAGTTAAATCAAGAGAGCAGTTAGAACAGCTTCTTGGCGATCACGTGCGCGGACAACCCGATTTTACTGAGGGAACAACCGCCTTTATCGAAAAAAGAAAACCCATTTATTGAGTTTCTGAACCATGCCTATAAATATCCCGAAAAGCAGAACTTTAGGAGATTTACTAGATGAACTCGCAATTCGTTACGGAAACAGGGAAGCTGTAGTTTGGGAGGGAGCACGCCTCACATATTCACAACTTAAGAAAGAGGCAGATATTTTTGCCAGGTCTTTGTTAAGCATGGGAATAAAGAACGGTGATCACGTAGCTCTAATATCTTCAAACCGGCCTGAGTGGCTAATAGCAATGTTCGCCATCGCAAAAATTGGGGCAGTCACTGTTGCAATAAGCACATTTTCTACCAAACGAGAATTAATGTGGACGCTTAAACATAGTCAATCCCGTTGTGTGATTTCAATTTCCGCCATTAAAAATCAAAACTTTATTAGGCTCCTCAAACAATTGTGCCCCGAATATGTATTGGCAGAGCCTGGAAATTTAGCTAGTGAATCCCTCCCAAATTTAAAAAATATCATTGCTATTGAAGAAAATAGTAACGGTGCAATAATCGGCTGGCACGATTTAAGGCAAATTTCTGTCCAAACAAATATAACAACTTTACAAAACGTTCAGGCCAAAGTTGAACAGGAAGAGGTCTGTTTTATCCTCTACACTTCAGGATCAACGGCAGATCCGAAAGGTGTGATGCTCGCGCATGGAAACGTCATAACAAATGGCTTTTATATAGGGGAACGCCAGGCCTTGTCTGAGCTAGACCGTTTGTGGTTTGCGGTACCACTCTTTTGGTCATTTGGCTCCGCAAACGCTTTGCCAGCCGTAATAACGCACGGAGGCTGTTTGATACTTCAAGAAACCTTTGATCCAAATGAAGCTCTCGAACTCATGGCAACAGAAAAGTGCACAGTTTTCTATGGTATGGTTAATATGGCGCGTGCTCTTCGTGAAGCTTCTTCCTATTCATTAGAAAAAGTTAGGTATATGAGAACAGGGCTTACCATTGGTCTTCCCGAAGATATAAAATTTACAATGGAAACGGTAAATGCAAGAGAACTTTGTAATGTATATGGTTCCACCGAAACTTATGGGAATGCAGCTGTATGCCATTCAACAGACACTCTGAATCAGCGATTAAATAGCCAAGGTCTTCCATTGCCAGGTATGTTTATTAGGGCTGTTGACATTGAGACGCGGGCTCCTCTGAAGAAAGGTATGGTTGGAGAACTTGCGGTAGCAGGTTGCGTCACTCCCGGTTATTTTGGGAATTTGGAACAAACCCAGGCGTCATTTGATAACGAGGGTTATTTCTTGACTGGAGACCTCGGATTTGTTGGAGAAGACGGACGGGTCTATTACAGAGGGCGTCTTAAGGAAATGATTAAAACTGGCGGCATCAATGTGGCTCCTTTAGAGATTGAAAAAATCCTAATGCGTTATGCTCAAACAAAACAGGCCTTTGTGTTTGGAATTCCTGATAAGGTTAAAGACGAAAAAATTATAGCGGTTATAGAAGCGGAAGGTGATCAAGAAATAGATTTAAATGGATTAAAAAAATACTGCAGGATGGAGCTAGCGTCATACAAGATACCAGAACAGTTTATTCTGCGCTCAAACGAACAGCTTCCAAGAACATCAACTGGAAAAATAAATAAGCCAGCCCTCAAGAGCCAAATAATTAAGGCAATAGCAAATAATATCTGACGAGGTATTTTAACAAACTATTAATTCAACACATCATGTCAATGCGTCATCGAAAGAGGCGTAATTCAGTTTATACAGTTTGGAATATAAACCTTCATTTTCTAGCAACTCTTCGTGCGTTCCTTCCTCTAAAACTCCGCCTTCATTCAAAACAATTATTCTGTCACACCCTCGGATAGTGGCTAAACGATGGGCTATTACTAAACCCGTCCGACCTTCTAGCAATACAGCTAACGCTCTTTGAACTTTCAACTCNGNGTAGCTATCAATACTCGCTGTCGCCTCGTCCAAAATTAATATTTTTGCGTCAGCAACTATAGCNCGGGCAAAGCTGATAAGTTGGCGCTGCCCAAGTGACAAATTGGCACCCCTTTGTTCGAGAACTGTATCGTAACCATTGGGTAGTAATTGGATGAATTCGTGCGCACCAACAGCTTTAGAAGCTGATATAACAGCATCTAAATCACTATCTCCACTTCGATATTGAATGTTTTCAAAAATTGTGCCCGAAAACAGAAACGGCTCTTGCAATACCATTGCAACATGATCACCCAAAGATTCCTTAGTTACATCTCTTACATCAAAACCGCTGATTGATACGCTGCCGGCCCAGACATCGTAAAAACGATTGATAAGTGCGGTAATGCTCGTCTTTCCCGATCCCGTGGGCCCAACTAAAGCAACAGTCTCTCCGGCATTAATTTTGAAATTTAAATTCCTTAGGATGGGAAGCTCTGGCTCATATCCAAAAGTCACATTAGAGAATTCAATAGTGCCGTCACACTTTTCCATCTTAATTGCGTCTATTTTGTCAGCAACATAAATTGGTACATCGAGCACTTCTAATATACGTTGTCCTGANACCATTGCCCGCTGCATGAAACTATACTGAAGAGTTAAAGACCTAATCGGATCAAAGAACCTTTGCACATAAAAAATAAAGGCGACCATAACGCCTAAATCCAAATTAGAACTGAGAACTTGTTGTCCGCCAACAACGATAATGATCGCCATGGCCGTACCGGTTAGCGTGTCGACTATAGGCACATTTACTTGAGCAAACTTTGCCGCTCTAAGATGTGCCAGAAGATTTTGTTTTGCTCTTTTGTTGTATAAGGCAGAGTTGACTCCTTCCCGAACCATTCCTTGGACAGTTTTAATGCCATGAATAGCTTCAGCTAACGCTCCATTTGCTAGAGAATTNGCCTCTCGNGCCNTTATAAACGCAGCCCTTGCTTTTGGCAGCCATAAAAATCGCACAATAAATAATAATGGTACAATGGATAACGTCAAAAGTGCTAATTCGANATTTAGAATAAACAGCACAGTCACTATACCAACAAGCAGAACTAAATCGCCTATTGCAAATACCGAGGTCTCCAGGAATTCTTGAAGAGAATTAACATCCCCCTGAAGCCGTGACATTAATCGCCCAACTTCGGTACGGTCCATAAAAGACAACGAGACTTGCTGCAAGTGACCGAACATATCGCGTCTCAATTGGACAAGCACCCGTTCCGCGATCTTGCCTACCGTGCTCTCCTGGTAATAATTTGCAGAATAGTTAATCACGGCCAGAAAACAAAAAATTACAGCACAAATTTCCAAAACCCCTACATTAAATTTGTCTTTAACTAATGCATTGTCGATTGCGTATAGAATTACTAAGGGGAAAGCAATTTGTGTTGAAGTGAATACCAAAACAGAAAGTATTGCCGTTANAAGTATCGGCGTGTGTGGTTTACAATACGAGAGAAATCGTCGAATAACNCGGCCGTCAAAAGCACGGCCAAACATTTCTTCATCTTGGCTAACTTGTGACCCAACTACAGCTTTCGGAGGTGTGCTTTCTTGAGTTANTTCAGTCAACGNTCAGGCCATCCTCTTTTTTTNCAAGGGTTTCATTATTGAAGCTNGCACGAGTTTGAAGTTNATAAAGTTCGAAGTATTTTCCNTTTAANGAAATAAGTTGTTTGTGAGAGCCTCTCTCTATAATTTCACCTTTATCGACAAATAAAATTTCGTTTGCGTGCATCAACGACGTTAATCGATGCGAAATTATTATGGTTCCTCTATTTTGGTTACTTACATCCAGAGATTTTCTAATACGTCTTTCTGTTACGGCATCAATTGATGCCGTTGAATCATCAAAAATAATTATCCCCGGTTCAGTCACTAAGCCACGCGCAATAGAAAGCCGTTGGCGCTGGCCTCCCGATAAAGATACACCTCGCTCACCAACAAGCGTTTTGTATTTTAGGGGAAGTTGATCAATGTGGTCATGAAATTGTGCAGCCTGATTTGCGCTCAAAATTTTGTCNTCNCCGGCCCAAGGGTCGCCNTAGGCTATATTNTTTTCGATAGAAGCTGTAAATAAATAAGGGTCCTGTTGAACCACGCACACAAANCGCCTTAAAGAATCTATCGAAATTTCTCTGATGTTCTGGTCATCTATATAAATAGCCCCGTCCTCTATATCGTAAAAACGTGGTGCTAAGTGGGCTATTGTTGATTTTCCCGAACCCGGGGGTCCAACAATCCCAAGTGTTTCCCCCGCGGAAACCGACAAATTTATATTTTTTAAGACTTCAACTTTTTTATTATCTTTAGTGAAACTGAAACTCACATTTTCAAATCTTAGAGTTCCCTTGCCAAGTAAAAGCTCTGGAGCGCCAGACGTTTCATACACACTAGGACTACGGTCGATAATCTCAAATAATCTTGAACCACATGTGGAAGCCCTGGCAAAGGAATTTACCAACATACCTATCTGGCGTACCGGCATTTGTAAAATTGTCATGAAGGCCAAAAATTCCGCTAATTTTCCAACACTGATTTCTTCATTTATGACTTTTTGGCCCCCAATCCAAAGAACAAATCCCATTGCTAAAAAAAATGAGAAACTCATTACTGTTGTACTGCCAACTCTCACTTTCACTCGGTTTATTGCGACCTCAAGAACATTAGCTGATGCACCATCAAATTTTTTAAGTTCATAATTCTCCGCAGCAAATGCTCGTACCACCCTAATTCCATTAAGGTTTTCTTCCATTAATCGTGTAATCACCCCCAAGCGATCTTGCATTAACAACCAGAGCCACCGCAGCCTTAATCTTGCTAGGGACGACTTCCAAGCTACAAACGGTACAAATGATAAAGCCAGAAGAGTAAGTATAATATCATTGCCAATCATCAACGCGGTAGCGCCCCCAACAAGCACAATTAACATAACCAAACGAACAACGCCCGTGCTGATAAACATGCGGACACCCTCTAAGTCCAGCATCCCTCGTGTGATCAGATCACCTGTATGAACCCTATCGTGGAAATCAAAGGACAATTTTTGTATTTTGTCGTAAAATGCGATACGTAATTCATAACCGATACAATGGCCAATGGCTTCACCGTGATAATTTTGGAGCATTGTAAGGAGCCCCCTAGCAACGCTCAGAGCAATAATCATAAGAGCAGCAAAAAATAGAGCGTCTTCCGCGCCTGTGTTAGTAAAACTATTTGATGCTAATAGGCCCTGAGCATTATCCACAGCATCACCAACGTATCGCGGGATGAACAATTGGAAAATTGATGCACCAGCAGTAGCTGATATCGCTATCGCCATCCTGTAGCGATGAGCTAAACCCATGCTTATTATTCTAAAAAGGAGTTTTAACTCAAGCTTGTTACCCTTGGAAAACTGATCAGCGCGGGACGCTTTACTCAAGCCCTCACTTTCATGAGGGATACTATTGTCTGTATCTACTTTTGCCACTTTATACCCTGCCAGGCATTTTTATTAAAAAGTTATAAAATACCTGTTCTTTCAAAACTTACTCTTGCTTTTACCTTTTGCGGTGACCCTATTTCGATTTTAACTTAGCTTTCACTCAGCCGTAGCTTTTGGACATGCCGTCAGCTGGGTCTGCAAAAGCAGAGTACGGAGGGTATGGGTATCGAAGGCCATTTTTCGAAAGATGCTTCATACCTTCTACACCTTTAATAAATTCGTCGGGTGGACAAGCCATTAACAGCTCATCATCAGCGACACCGCCATAGCGCCTTTCGGCGTAGCAAGGCAATGCAAGGCTAGTTTCCCTCGTAGAAAGAGCACGCCCCCAGCTATCAGCACAAGCACTTTCTCCGGTGAGAGTAAAGTCATACCGCCTATAGTTATGATATTGCAGACCGTTGATAAATAAAATCATTTGGCCTGGGGATGCATAAAAAAGACAAATGTCCGGCGGGTCTAAGCGTCCCGATCTTAGGGGAGAAGCGGCGAGACCGGTATATTTACCCGCCTTAACCCGAGGCATCTGCGCTTGATGCTCAGCTGCAGCCTCCTGATTTCCAAACCAAACACCTGTCATCCTTTGCCCGGAGCTAACGTCCTCAGGTACAATTTCAAGGCCTATGTTCGCCCCACAGCTCGAACCAGGACGCAAATTATTTTGAACAATACCAAGTGTAAAGCCGGCCGTCCTAACTTGCGTAACTAGTTGACAAGTTGTGAAAAACTTCCCGTCGGAAGGGGTACGCAGCCCCTTGATTGCAAGCATGTCGTCAACATTTTTAAATAGCTTCATGCCGAATGGAAAAGTTCGCAACTTAATTAAATCGACTAAATCTTCAGCTGACTTCTTGATGCTTTCGGCATCAACAGTAATTTCATTCGACATTTCTATTCTCCCCTAGACTAAATCATAAAGCTGATCGTGCATCTTCTATGATCATATCCGATGCTTTTTCAGCAATCATTATTGTTGGTGCATTTGTATTTCCGGTTGTAACTGTCGGCATAATTGAGGCATCCACCACTCGCAACCCTTTTATTCCGTGAACACACAGTCTGGGATCCACAACAGCCATCGTATCTTCACCCATTTTACAAGTACTGACAGGATGATAAATGATACTGCCCTGTTCCCTTGCAAAACTTTCAAGCTCTTCAGACGTTTGGATATGAACACCGGGAGCTGTTTCACTACTGCTATAAGACTGTAAGGCTGATTGAGAAAAAATTTCTCGTGTCTGATGAATACCCGCTAATAACACTCTTACATCATCCGGGTGGGAAAGATAATTGGGTCGTATTTTCGGCCTAACAAATGGGTCAGAAGATGCAGCCATTATTGTTCCTCGACTAGCTGGTCTGACCGGGCAAACTGCCACCGTCATGCCATCTTCCCGTTCAAGTTTACCCAATGTACGTTCTGAATAGCTGGCAGGTGTAAATAATAACTGAAGGTCCGGGCTTGATAGACCGTCTCTGCTCCTAGAAAATACCATTGCGCTTGTCACCCCAAATGTAAGAGCACCTTTTCCAGAAAACACCCATGCGCCAATTTCTTTCAATAAGTTGGTTCCTCTACTCAACCTATTAATTGATTTGGCATTTCTAACTCGATGACTTACTCTAGCTACGTAATGATCCTGGAGATTAGCACCTACACCAGGCAAGTGATTAACAACATCAACTCCGATATCCATTAAATGATCAGACGGACCAACTCCAGAAATTTGCAAGAGATGTGGAGAGTTTACCGCGCCTCCAGATAAAATCACTTCTCTTGACGCTTTTATATACGTTTCTTT
>NZVJ01000095.1 GCA_002701455.1 Rhodospirillaceae bacterium | reverse complement strand
TGGGTCTCGAGGTAAATGTCGAAAAAGGAGCCGGTGTTTCTGCAGCAATCCCAGATACAGATTACGAACAAGCCGGCGCAAAAATCTTGAAAAAAGCATCAAACGTTCTGGAAAGTGCAGATATCGTATTAAAAATCTGCAAGCCAATAGGGCCAAACGAAAATGGTGTACCAAAACTTGATGAGGTTAGCCTGCTGAAACCTGGTTCTATCCTAGTTAGTCTAATGGAGCCTTACAAAGACAGGGAGTTGATAGAATTAATAGCAAAGCAAAATATCACCTGCTTTGCACTGGAGTTATTACCTCGAATAACCAGAGCTCAAACAATGGATGTTTTGTCTTCCCAGTCGAATTTAGCCGGCTATAAAGCAGTCATAGAAGCCTCGACAGCTTACGGCAAAGCTTTTCCAATGATGATGACTGCGGCCGGAACAGTTCCACCTGCAAAGTGCCTAGTGATGGGTGCGGGTGTTGCTGGTCTTCAAGCAATTGCAACAGCCCGCCGGCTGGGCGCAGTCGTATCGGCTAGCGACGTCCGGCCAGCTGCCAAGGAAAACGTTGAAAGTTTAGGTGCTAAGTTCATTGCCGTAGAAGACGAAGAATTCAAGCAAGCTGAGACAAGTGGGGGATATGCCAAAGAGATGAGTGATGAGTACAAAAAAAAGCAAGCCGATTTAATAGCAGCTACAGCTGCAAAACAGGATATTATTATTTGCACTGCTTTAATACCTGGGAAGCCAGCTCCAGTTTTAGTTACACCTGAAATGGTTGATACAATGAAGCCGGGATCAGTAATAGTCGATCTTGCTGTAGAGCAGGGTGGCAACTGCCCCCTCTCTGAGCCAAATAAATTGGTTACGCGAAATGGCGTACAAATAATTGGTTGTGCAAATTTAGCCAGTCGAGTGGCGATTGATGCCTCTGCGCTCTTTGCGAAAAATCTATTGAATTTTGTTGAACCGCTCATAAATGGAATGGAAAACAAAATAGACATTAATATGGAAGACGAAATTATCGTTGGTTCCATGATAACGAAAGATGGAGAAATTGTGCACGATGCGATACCGATTGGAGTATGATCCGTTTCTTTGACAGACTATAAAAATCAAATATATCGTCCGTGTTATTCAATATTGTTGTAGTTTCGAACTATCGAAACAATTTACGACCTGACTTAATTGAGAGGTGCAAAGTGCAAACCGAAGGTGTCGACCCGCTTATTTTTGGAGTTACTGTTTTAGTTTTAGCTTGTTTTGTGGGTTATTATGTCGTTTGGCGTGTGACACCNGCTTTNCATTCACCTCTTATGAGCGTAACAAATGCGATTTCATCAGTTATTATAGTAGGTGCGCTAATTGCCGCTGGACCTGCCGAAGCGAATTTCGCCCAATTGATGGGCTTCTTTGCTGTTGTTTTAGCTTCGATAAATATTTTTGGCGGCTTTATCGTTACCCAGCGAATGCTATCAATGTTCAAGAAAAAACGTTGAATTAGGAAACTACAATGACCGATAATATTTCAGCAGTCCTTTACTTAGTCTCNAGTATATTTTTTATATTGGCACTTCGTGGATTGAGTTCTCCAGACTCTGCGCGCCAGGGAAATGTTTTTGGTATCCTTGGAATGGCCATCGCAGTTGGAACTACGCTGGCTCTGCCATCTGTATTAAGTTATGAAGTTATTCTAGCTGGGATCGTTATTGGCGGCGGGATAGGAACCGTTATAGCGCGAAAAATCGAAATGACAGCATTACCTCAATTGGTTGCAGGTTTCCATAGCCTTGTTGGCTTGGCNGCTTGCTTCGTTGCTGCCGCNGCTTTTTTTAGNCCAGAGGCATACGGGATTGGGACTTTCCTGAATATTAATACAGGTAGTTTGATCGAGATGTCGATTGGTTTGGCTATCGGCGCGATAACGTTCACAGGATCAATAATCGCGTTTGGAAAACTACAAGGGCTCATAACCGGTGCACCGCTTACCTTTCCAGGCCAACACGCTCTTAACGCCATCTTAAGTATCACTCTTGTTGCTTTTGTAGCTTGGATAACAGTTGAACAAAATGAAACCATTTTCTGGGGTATCTTTATACTTTCACTAATTATTGGCATTTTGATAATTGTACCAATCGGCGGTGCTGACATGCCCGTGGTAATATCTATGTTAAATTCCTACTCGGGNTGGGCTGCTTGNGGCATAGGCTTTACCCTTGGAAANAGCCTCTTAATAGTCACAGGGGCATTGGTAGGTTCATCAGGAGCCATTTTGTCNTACATAATGTGTAAAGGAATGAATAGATCGTTCTTTAACGTTATTCTTGGNGGTTTCGGCGGGGATTCAGAAACTTCTGGCNCCTCANCGACTGGCGATAAAACTATTAAATCCGGTAGCGGGGAAGACGCNGCTTTCATTATGAAAAATGCGTCTTCCGTAATAATAGTCCCTGGTTATGGAATGGCTGTTGCNCAAGCGCAACATGCNCTCCGCGAAATGGGAGAATTACTCAAGGCTGATGGCGTAGATGTTCGCTATGCTATTCATCCAGTGGCGGGTCGGATGCCAGGTCATATGAATGTCCTTCTAGCTGAAGCAAATGTTCCTTATGAACAAGTTTTAGAGTTAGACGAAATAAATAGAGATTTCTCTCAAGCAGATGTAGCGTTTGTAATAGGAGCAAATGACGTCACTAACCCAGCTGCAAAAACTGATCCATCAAGTCCAATTTATGGTATGCCCATATTGGACGTGGAAAATGCAAAAACGGTCCTCTTTATCAAGAGGTCTATGGCATCCGGTTACGCCGGTGTTGATAACGAATTGTTTTTCCGAGATAACACTATGATGCTTTTCTCAGATGCAAAATCAATGTGTGATGAAATTGTGCAAGCACTTAATTGAAGGCAAATCAATTTAGGTCAGCTGCGAGAATCCCTAAGTCTGAT
The DNA here is from genome assembly GCA_002701455.1 of Rhodospirillaceae bacterium. Taxonomy (GTDB): domain Bacteria; phylum Pseudomonadota; class Alphaproteobacteria; order Thalassobaculales; family Thalassobaculaceae. The sequence goes on along the minus strand of NZVJ01000095.1, from coordinate 10,799 downwards.
CTTAGCCGGCGTTTTCAATTACCGGCCCGGATGCCTCTTTATTTGTCTTAGGATCGAGTGGTTGAAGTGTCCCTACTCTGGGTGGTTCCTTCCATATGATGGTATCAAAGGCTTGGCAGTTGCCACAGACAGCTGACCATTCTACAGCCACCGCGCCACAGGTGCTACATGCCCAGGTTTTATCTGGCAGTGCGTGGGGAGCTTTTTCAAGCCATTGTTTAGACAAATCGTCGTTACGCATTTCAAGTTTCTCAAGTTTAGACATCAAACGGCAACACGAAACCGTCGCTTTATTATCAATGATTGACTCAAGGTTACTTCTTGCCTCCCGCCATAACTGAGCGTTTAATGCTGCTTCCGCCATGAAAATCTTTATTTCATCATCGACAACCTTATTATCCGAAACGTTTTGTAATCGTTGATATTTTTGCAATGCGTCCTCATTTGGCCAAAGTTTGATATACTCTTCCAGGACTTTTGGGTGCAATGTCCGCCTACAAAACGATTCAATTAACGAAATCGCTTTTCGCTGGGATTTAACATCAGAAATCAACTGAGTTCTAATTATAGCTGCAGGGACGAACTCTTTATCATAGTTGAGTGCCGACTCAGAAGCTGAAATAGCCTCTTTTTCCTTGCCATCTAACTTCTTTGACTTGGCAAGAGCTGCCAGTACTACTAATTTAGGCCTCGCTATCAAACTCTCTGACTTCACTTTTCTTCTCACGGCATCAGCGAGCGTCTTGTTTGCATCTTCCCAGGCTCCCGTTTTTATCTGCAGATCGAATAATGTTTCCACTACGAAGGCAGATCCGGGACGTAATTTGTAAGCTTTGTTTGTCAGTCTATGAACTGCCGTTGTATCCCCTGAATGTTTAGCCTGCCTAATTAATCCAACAAGACCTACAAATTGCGTTTCTCTATCCTGACTTAGACTTTCAAAATATCTGGAAGATGCTGCTTGATCTCCGTTTAAAGCAGCTGTTTGTGCAGCCAACAACCTTGTGGTTTTCGGATCACTTAAAAATTTATTAGCCTGTTTTGAAAATCTGACAGCCTCGTCTTTATCGCCAGCTGCAACAGCTGCCATTCCTAGAGTAAGAGCTTTATAGCCCTCTATCTCTCGGCGTCTTTTTCGAGCATAGAAAAAATCCCTTGGGGTTTTGAAAATCATTTTAATTAACGAAACAAGTATCAAAATTAAAAATAGTAAGCCAATTACCGCAACCAGCAATACGCCGAAATAAGTTTGAATTTCATAACCTAACCAAGATATTCTGACACTACCGGGATTATCAGTAAGCCACACTGATAATCCAATTAAGCAAGCTAGAAAAAAAAATAATAAAATTGTTCGAAACATAATTAATTATTTTTTCTGTGATAATTCGACAAAGACTAATTGTTTTAATTCGGTTAACAATCGATAAGCATCCAGCCTATCTTCTGCAAGCTCCAGCCAATCCATCATCTGTACACGCAATGGTTTTGGCAAAGCCAATAGCTTTTCCACAGCTAATTCAAAATTATCCTTTTTGACAGCTTGTTCTGCATCAACTAGCATTTTTTCATTGGAACCAAGTTCTAGACCCTCTAACTTTCTTATTTTCACGAGCTCTCTGAATCGGTTTTCGAGTTGTCCTAAAATCGTCTCTTTCTGAGAAGAATTGATAGATAGTCGATTTATTTTTTCAAAAAAATCGTTCCTCAAAAAGTTTTTGGACTTAACTCCTTTAGAGGCTAAGGGCCGAAGTTCCTCTAATATCCCAGCTACTCTCGGATTTTCTCCTGCTAATTCCTGGATGACCGCCAAATGTAAAGAAAAGGCTCTACCAGTCGCAATCGCATTTGCCAATTGGCCGATACTAATCTGTAAGATGATTGTTCCGTTAGGATTGGTTATCATCCCTGCGTTAGGGGAAAATTGTCTAGATGTTAAAACCTTTATGTCGTTTTTTAGTCCATCGATTACAGAATTCTTATTCCCTACTTGCCCTCTAAGAATATCTAAGTCCATTTTGATTTGTTGGACTTTCATTGAAATACTATTGTCAGAATTAGTTTTGTTTCTTCCGTTCAAAAGGTTAGTTGTGTCTTCATCTGTTGCGGAACGTTGCAATCTTTTAAGCGAAAAACGACTATCAATCTCTTTATAATCATTTTCTAGTTTCAAAACACGTTGTTGCAGGAAACTGAACTTTTTCGAAATTTGTTCCATTTGCTCGCCAAGCAGGTTCGCCGCCTTCATACCGTCAACAGCTTGGTTTGTACCTGATGTAAGAGTTTTGTCGTTTTCATTTTCTATTTTCGTTACAGCGCTAGTTAAGTTTGTGTTATCTGCCTCTCCTTTTGAAAAATAAATCTCATCCATAAATTTGAGTGAGATTGAACGACGCAATTCCGGAAAGAGACCGAAAAAGACGAAACCACCTCCTATAATTATTGCCGACAAAAACAGGCAGAAGGAATATAGCCACTTTCTCTTTGAACTTGTCTTTTCCTTACTGTCTGATTTGGCCTGCCCAGACTGGTCAGCAGATGGCCCTGCTTTAGCCAAACCTGCGGCNTTTTTAGTGTCACGCTTAGCCATATTTCGCTCTCATCGTTTTGAAGTGCTCTTTATTTTGCAATTTCAAAGAGATTTTAGATTTTTTCTTAAAAGTTCCAATATCGATTCCTGTGTAGGTCTTTCGCTGATAAGTATGTTACTCCAAGCTGTGGCCGATGCTTCCTTCGCTACCGCATCACTTAAGCAAAAGGCAGTCGTTTTTTTAATAGCTTTATGCAACTTAAACGTACTTATCAACTCGTTTAATATTATAGCGGATCTCGGTGAAAATATGAATATCCCGGTAATCTCTCCAGAACGTAACGCTTGCTCNGCATCTTGTGTCAAACGGCTAACCGCTTCAGCACGATATGCAATTTTTTTTTCTATTATAAAACCATACTGTTTTAGATCTCTCTCGATTGCACCATGCGTGTCTTGGCCAGCGAGATAGAGAACAGGTCCCTTCTCCGGATTGCAACTCTTTACGAATAGCTCTAATAGGTCCTCACTCGTTCCACTTGCTGATTTAACGTTGGAAAAACCAGAATTTTCAAACAACTGAGCCGTTATATCACCNACACAAAAAATTGGAACTTTCTGACTGAAATATAACTTCTTTACTGTCTCTAGCGTGTTTTTGCTAGTTATGATTATAGATTGGAAATCAGATTTATTTGGTACTTCAACCGGAATGGAGACGATTTTTATTACTGGCGAGATGACAGAAGTCACTCCGAAGTCGTTTAATTTTTTAGCCAAATGCTTTGAATCCAAGTNTGTTCTAGTGAGAAGAACCTTCATGGCAATCTATCTCACCAAATCCGAACCAGCCTTGGCTAGCAGCCGCTGTCCGATTTCTTTTCCTAATTTTACGGCATCCGTTTGTTTAGCGGTGCCACTCTCTGAATAAATATTCGAACCATCCGGCGAGATTACAAAACCCTTTAACGCAATCTCCTCTTTGGATATCAATTCTGCAAAACCAGCAATTGGGGTTTTGCAGGATCCGTCAAGNGCTCCAAGCATTGACCTCTCTGCTTCAATGCGAAGAGCGGACTCCCTATGATTGATAATCTTTATCCACTCAAAAAGTTTTTTGTCGGTTTTACATCTTGGAATTCTACATTGCACCCCAATAGCACCCTGGCCAACTGCGGGTGGGATTTCTTCAACCGCAAATGTTTGCGTTATTCTCCTTTCCAAGCCAATCCTTTTTAGGCCGGCTACGGCGAGAATTGTTGCATCAACTTCCCTGTTATCTAACTTTTTTAATCTTGTATTAATATTTCCTCTAAAAAGCACCGTTTTCAAGTCTGGGCGCTTGTTTTTTAATAATCCCACGCGCCTAATAGAGGATGTACCGACTACGCTCGCATAGGGNAGATTCATTAATTTCTCTGAGGAATTGGAAATGAAGGCATCGTTAATTTCCTCGCGTGGCAGGATGCATCCAATTCTTGTTTCTGGATTTAAACAAGTCTCGACATCTTTCATGGAATGGACTGCTACATCTATATGACCCTCTAGAAGAGCTTTCTCAATCTCTTTAATGAAAAGCCCCTTNCCGCCAACGTCGCTTAANGGCCGATCGAGTATTTTATCGCCAGCAGTATTGATAACTACTATCTCNACTGCACCNGGCTCCTTAAAAACATTTATTGACNCGGCAAGACGTGTTTTAAACTCTTCAGCCTGGGCCAGTGCTAATCTAGATCCTCGAGTACCAAGCTTAATGAGGGGTGTATTTTTATTATGATTGTTCATATTATGACTGTGTAGACCTTTACTGCAAACAAGTGAAGTCGGAAATCTATTATGGCTGAGAAAAAAACTACTCATAAAAGCAATAAGGAGAAAGCAGTTTTGGTACTTGGTATCGAGTCTAGTTGTGATGAGACTGCCGCTTCAGTTGTTTCCAACAACTTCGAAATTCTTTCAAATGTTATTGGTTCACAATTCGAATATCACAAGCCTTACGGCGGAGTAGTTCCCGAGTTAGCTGCGAGAGCACATGCTCAAACAATCGACGTTATAGTGTCCCGCGCGATTACAGATGCAGGGATCAGCTACCAAGACCTTGACGCTGTGGCTGCCACGGGTGGCCCTGGTCTCATAGGCGGCGTACTGGTCGGTTCTACTTTTGGTAAAACTTTAGCCTTNGTGAACAAACTGCCCTTTTTAGCAATTAATCATTTAGAGGGTCACGCATTAACTGCTCGCTTAACAGATAGATTAGATTTCCCCTATCTTCTTTTACTTGTTTCAGGTGGGCACAGCCAACTTCTAATCGTGAAAGGTGTTGGAAATTATAGACTATTGGGAAATACTCTCGACGATGCAGTTGGTGAGGCTTTTGANAAAATAGCCAACNTATTAAACCTTGAAATGCCGGGTGGCCCAAANTTGGAAAAACTTGCTCTTTGCGGAGATTCTACAAAATATCTGCTTCCTAAGCCTTTACATGGAAGACCTGGGTGCGATTTTTCTTTTTCTGGTTTGAAAACAGCTGTTAGGTATAAAATGGATCAACTTGGTAATATCTCCTCGTCGGATATGGCCGATATTGCTGCTTCCTTTCAGAAAACAGTGTGTGACGTGCTTGTAGATCGTTGTGCAAATGCAATTAAAATATTTCAAGAAGAGTTTGGTACGAATCAATCATTTGTAGTGGCTGGNGGNGTTGCAGCAAATAAAAGTATNAGNNNAGCNCTAGAGAGCCTCAGCGAACAACAAGGTATAAAGTTTATTGCTCCTCCAATCTCGCTGTGTACCGATAACGCTGCAATGATTGCTTGGGCTGGAATAGAGAGATTTAGCAAGGGATTCTTTGATAACCTCGATTTTATGCCAAAACCGCGATGGCCGTTGGATAATATTTAAATTAAAATAAATTCTTTTAGGAACTATAGAATGTCGATATCGAGGATTTCTGTCTTGGGTGCAGGTGCATGGGGCTCAGCCCTCGCACATATGCTTGCTGAGATGGGTCATGAAGTGATCCTTTGGGGGAGAAACCCGGAAGTTATTGACCAAATCAACACTCACCAAAATAACTTACCCTATTTGGGAAACCTAAAGTTGAACGCAAATATAAATGCCACAACAGATCTAAAGGCCACCTGCCTATCCGATATTTATCTCCTTGTTGTACCCGTTAATTCCATACAAGAAATTGCCAAAGAAGTCGCTTTTCTAATTCCCTCAGAAGCAAAGATTGTATGTTGTGCAAAAGGATTCGAGCAATCAACTGGCAACCTTTTATCGAAAGAACTATCAAAAATTTTTCCAGAAAAAAATTTAGCTTATCTTTCAGGTCCTACATTTGCAANCGAGGTGGTCAAGGGATTGCCTAGTGCCGCTACATTAGCCACGATAGATATTTCAGTCAGTCAGCTNCTCGCCGAGGAACTTAGCAACAAGACATTTCGCATCTACTCTAGTACAGATATTGTGGGCGTACAGGTTGGGGGTGCCGTAAAAAATGTACTAGCAATCGCTAGCGGGATGGCCAGAGGCTCAGGTTTCGGAGAGAATTCTATAGCAGCATTAATAACCAGGGGGTTATCCGAGATGCGACGGTTAGCGCAAGCTATGGGGGGGTCTCCAAAAACTCTTGTTGGTTTGTCTGGACTTGGAGATGTTTTACTGAGNTGTTCAAGCAGACAGTCGAGGAATTTTTTATTTGGAGAACTTATTGGAAAAGGTAATGAAAAACGCGCTGCCCTCGAAAAAATAGGAGGTGTTGTAGAGGGATGGTTTAGTACTGCTTCTGTGATAAAAAAGCAAAGGGAACTTAAGATTGATTTACCTATTTGCAAGACAGTGTATGGTATTCTTCACAATGATGATGACATTAAAAAATCTGTAGCAGAGCTCTTGAAACGACCTATCCGGCCAGAGTGACAATAAGTACGGCGTTTCTGCTAAAAACAATGGCTATATAACAAGTTAGTTTTTTGGAAATCTAATCTATTCTAGTTTGCTCACATAATTTTATTTAATTATTATTTGAACCTCTCCAATGCATCATTTATGACATACTAACTACAATCCTGTAAGGACCTCAGACACTTTGGTATCTTTTAGATAATGGAATAAGTAATGATAGATGTTGGCGGAATAGCTGGTGATAGATTACGATCGTATATAGAGCGAATTGAGCGCTTAGAGGCTGAAAAAACAGCTTTAACTTCAGATATCCGTGAAATTTTTTCTGAAGCAAAAGGCAACGGGTTTGATATCAAAATCATGCGGCAAATAGTTAGACTTCGAAGGATGGATCGACAGGATCGACTGGAACAAGAAGAACTCCTAGCTATATATCAGCACGCGATCGGCATGGATGGAGCAGAATAAATATTCGACCCTTATGAAAATTTAAATCTTGACCTTTACCANAAAGAATTTCGTCTAATCAATTTTGGTGATTTTTAAATATGGCCGGGTAGGTAAAACGTACTTTTTAGATGAAGGGGTGTTCTAATGAGCCCACCCAAGGAATCAAATTTGACAGCAAAAGAAAAATTGCGTCCCATAAGTGGATTTCCAGAGCTTCTTCCTGAGCAACGGATAGTTGAACTTGAATGGATAGATAAAATTCGAAGTATTTTCGAAAGTTATGGTTTCACTTCGATTGAACCAAGATCGGTTGAACCCTTAGAAGTGCTGTTAAAGCAAGGCGACACTGATAAAGAAATCTATACCCTTGGCAGATTATTAGATGCTTCGAATCTCGATAGCGAGCCAGCTTATGGGCTTCACTATGATATGACCGTCCCAATGGCCCGCTACGTTGCAGCAAACCTCAGCCAGCTGGTGTTTCCATTTAAGCGCTATCAAATACAGAAAGCTTGGCGGGGGGAACGGCCTCAAGATGGGCGTTTTAGGGAATTTCTTCAATGCGATATTGATGTAGTTGATACAAGAGAAATTCCATTACACTTTGATGTCGAAATACCAACCATTATGCATCAGGCAATCAATGCGATTCAGGCCGGACCAATATTTACTAAGATAAATAACAGGAAAATCCTAGAAGGATATTACAGCGGATTAGGAATACATAACACCGCTGCAGCTATACGTATAATAGACAAAATCGATAAAATTGGAGTTAATGGAGTTACAGATTTGCTTTCAGAAGAACTGGCGCTTAACTCCAAGACTATTGATAAAATAATACAACTCACCCAAATTCGTGGTTCTGGCCATGAAGTTACTACCCAGGTTCAGGCATTGGGAGTCAATTCGGAACTACTTGAGCACGGGTTGTCTGAATTAACTTTCGTTATGCAAGAGCTACAAAAGGTTGATGAAGAAGCCTTCTCTGTCGATTTATCAATAGCGCGCGGTTTAGCTTATTATACCGGAACAGTTTACGAAACTCGTTTCTTGGAGTTCCCGGACTTCCCATCAATTTGTGGTGGCGGACGCTATGATGATCTGGTTGGCGATTTTGTTAACAAACGGCTACCTGGAATCGGAATTTCGATAGGATTAAGTCGCATATTCGCAAAACTTTTTAAAGAAAATAGAATTCAAGCCGAGAAAAAATCACCCACAGAAATATTAGTAATTCATTCTAAAGACGCTCCCTACGAATTTGTGAAAGAAACCTCAGAAACTTTGCGTCGCCGAGGTTTTAATGTTGAGCAATATCACGAAGACCGTAAGTTAAATNCACAGCTAAAATACGCTGAAGGGAAAGGTATACCGTGGATATGGTTTCCGCCAAATGAGACCGAGGGGGAACATCAAGTTAAGAATTCTGTNTCTCGGATTCAAAAGCCGGCAGATCCAACCACCTGGACACCAGAAAAGGGGTAGCAGACTGTTTATCTGGAATTTTGTTATAACAACTTCCCATAATTGGCACCAAGTCGACGATCAATTATATCGGTCCGCACAAGCCTATGGAACGTATTTCAACTATCTTCTTAAACGAAATAACATTAAATCGCTTGTAAATCTAAGGGGAGAAAACCCGCGAGCTAATTGGTATGGACCAGAACGAACAATATGTGCTGAGTTAAACATTAATCACATCGATCTTTCATTACATTCAAGGCGACTTCCAAAAAAAACAACATTGGTTAAACTACTTAAGATTTTTAATACAGCTGATCGTCCTATTCTTTTAAAATGCTCAGGCGGAGCCGACAGAACCGGGTTGGCTGCAACACTATTTTTGTTAAATGAATACGGCATTGAAAACTTGCCCAACGCCGTGAAGCAAGTTGCTTTATTTCCTTACTTGCACTTACCTCGTAAACATCAGCGTTGGATTAAATATTTTCCGCAATATTTTGCCCAGACGCATAAAGGACAGCAAATTACCGACTGGACCCAAGAAGTTTATTCTCATACAAATTTTGCTGAGTGGCTGTGCAAAAATAATTTAGATGGAACNTGGCATAAGTAAACTTTTATTTTATTTGCATCAATTNAATTNGCTTNCACCGCCAATGATACCNCGATTGTGAAGATCATCAATTGNGTGATCCGGGAGCCCGAGCATGTCGGAAATCACTTCATTAGTATGTTCTCCGAGGCTAGGCGCTGGTTTGACCGGCTGTTCTTCAAGCGCTTGAAACCTTAAAGGGAGGCCTGCTGCTGGATACTTTCCTATNCCTTCTTGGGAGATTATTTGGATTAGTGGATTTCCTTCAGAACAGCGTTGATCATGTTTAACCAAATGATCAAAAGTTTGATAAGGTCCCCATAAAACGCCATTGTCGTCCAATATACCCTTAATCTTATTATAATCATTATTAGCCACGTAAGGTACAATTAACCGCACTATTTCATCTCGAAATTCATATCTACAACCTTCATCATCAAGATTAGTGTTATACTTATTTTCCAATTCAATAATAGAATCTTCGATACACATTGCTTTTTTTAAACGCCTCCACTGCGCTTTGGTTAGTGCTGTTAGCATTATTCTACGATTATCTTTCGTCAAAAAATCGTGCCCAAAGGCGCCATAGATGTGGTTGCCATCCGCCTCTCGACTGCGGTCCAATAACGCGCTTTCAGCTAAATGCCCAAGAGCACTNGCAACCCATATACCAACATCTGACAAAGCCAAATTAACCAATTCTCCCTCACCTGAACGATTTCTCTTACGCTCAGCAGCAAGTATACCCGTCGCGGCCATACTTCCAGTCACAAGATCCCATGCTGGCAGCAAGTGGTTAACTGGATCCTTGCCATTTCTAGGGCCTGTAGCTAGTGGATAGCCCAAAGCGCAATTTATCGTATAATCAACAGCTGGTGTTCCGTCGTGGCTACCTAAAATATTTAACATAATCAAATCTTTGCGTTGTGACTTAAGACTATTAAAACTCAAGGGCCCTCCAGGCGGGTGATTCGTCAAAAAGATCCCATTATCTGGACCTGGCGCGCATATTAATGCCCTAATAAGGTCACGTCCCTCCTCTTCCCGTATATTGACTGCAATCGATTTTTTTCCTTTATTCAAACCATTCCAATAAAGGCTATTTCCCTTATCATCTTGCGGCCACCTTTTAAAATCCATCCCTCCGCCTATCGGGTCGAAACGTATAACATTTGCCCCAAGCTGAGCCAAAGTCATTCCACCCAATGGCGCAGCCACAAAAGCNGAACCTTCAATAACCGTAAGCCCAGACAACAAATCATACACAGTGTAATCCACTTCATATTAAATTAAAAAAAGAGATACCAGTAGCTTCCCCATTGGAATACCTGGCTAAAGTCACTACTGCCTCCAGCTTAGCTTATTGAAATTGTTCTTATGAAGCGCTTATACCCGCAGCCAGCACATCTTTATCAACGTGATCGACAAATTGCTGAAAATTATTTTCGAAACGTCCGCACAAATCATTCGCAACTGAGTCATATCTTTTCGGATCAGACCAAGCCTTTCGGGGTTGTAAAATCTCCGGCGGGACCTCTGGACAGGCGTCGGGAATACCGAGTCCAAAGCAATTGTCAGAATTAAGTGAAGTTGCATCGAGATTTCCATTCAATGCAGCTCTAAGCATTGCGCGAGTATAACCAATTTTCATTCGTTCTGCTCCATCACCTACAGAACCACCAGACCATCCCGTGTTAACTAACCAACACGAGCCTCCATGTCTAGCCAATCGGTCTCTGAGCATTTGGCCATAGACCGTTGGCCGTCGAGGCATAAACGGGCCACCAAAACATGTTGAGAAAGTAGCCTCAGGTTGACTTCCCATTCCTTTTTCCGTACCTGCCACTC
>NZVJ01000094.1 GCA_002701455.1 Rhodospirillaceae bacterium | reverse complement strand
ATTTATATCAGAAAACACTAACTCTAAATCATTCGACCTACAGGTTTGGTTTCGTCGACCAATGTTTTGGGATGATGAATTATCACTTGTTGTTAGGGAGTTAAAGTCTGGAAAGTTTGATATGCATCTTCTTGCTTCTAATGGAAAACCAGCTAGTAATTGTCGGCTCTCTTTATATTAATACTTGCTAAATTTTCCGAGCGTGGTGAAATGGAACTCCAAATATTCCCTAATGATGGATAATAATTTCGAAAACAGCAGATTTCTGGAACCAATATGTCAAATATAGAAACCGAAGAGCTTAGCTTGGACGAAATATCTCAGCTAGCGAAAACAGTATTTTCAAAAAACGGGTGTGATGATAGTAACACTAATGCTTTAGCAAGGACTGTCACTACAGCCGAAAGAGATGGTTCGCTGTCACATGGGTTGTTTCGTGTGCCTGGCTATGTAGCTTCCTTGAAATCTGGCAAGGTAAAGGGAAATGCTCAGCCAAAAATTAACAATGAGCTCTCATCAATTGTGACAGTCGATGGTGATTTTGGTTACGCTCCACTGTCAATAGAAAAGGGTTTGCCTGTCGCTGTCGAAGCTGCAAAGAAGACAGGAGTGGCTGTTGTGCGATTGATAAACACGTTTCATTTTGCAGCACTATGGCCTGAGACCGAATTCTTAGCTGAGCATGGCATGATGGGGTTAGCTTGCACTGTATATAAGCCAGCGGTTGCACCCGCAGGTGCATCGACTCCTTTTTTTGGCACAAATCCCGTTTCGTTTGCCTGGCCTCGGCCAAATAAGGACCCTTTCGTTTTTGATATGGCAACGTCGACACTAGCTTTGGGGGATGTACAAATTGCGGCAAGAGATGGCCATGAAGTGCCGCACGGAACGGGATTAGGGCCGGACGGCAAGCCTTCCGATGATCCAGCTGAGATACTTAAGGGGGTACTTTTGCCATTTGGCGGTTACAAAGGATCAGCAATCGCATTGATGATAGAGCTGCTGTCTGCGGGAATGACAGGAGATAACTTCTCATTTGAAGCAGGAGAGACTGATAATAATGATGGGGGTCCGGCGAAAGGCGGAGAATTTATTATGGCGATAAATCCGCAACTTGTTGCCGGTGATGGGTGGGAAGAGCATTGCGAAGAATTTTTCAGACGTATTAAATCCATTGAAGGCGTTAGATTACCGGGAGAACGCCGACATAAAAATAGACTTGATAAGGGTCCCCGCAAAGTCAATAAGGATCTATTAGAACGAATAAGGCAGTTGATTTAGTTCATATAGGTTGAAGAGTTAATAGCTGAATTAAANGCAATCTAAAGCTCGTTTTTAGNGAACGCTATGTTAAGCGAGCCGNAAGAGTTATTGAGTGCGTATAATGTCAAGTAATAAACAATCTTGGGTAGGTCAGGCGTTTCCCCGCACAGAGGATGCGGCCCTATTAACAGGCAATGCTAGATACATAGACGATCTTTCTCCTGTGCCGGGAATAAAACATGTGTCTTTTCTNCGCAGCCCTTATCCGCATGCNCGGATCATCGATATAGACGTTAGTGCCGCCCTAAAACTGCCCGGAGTTTATAAAGTATTNACGGGAGATGATATTTCGAAGATAACGGANCCNCTCGTAAGTGCTATTCGTGCTCCCGTGACCTATTATCCCATAGCCGCTGAGAAAGTCCGGTATGTTGGCGAACCCGTTGCTATAATTGTAGCGGATGATAGATATCTCGGAGAAGACGCCGCAGAAATAATTGACGTAAGATATGAGGAACTGCCGTCTGTTACGGATCCGTTAGAAGCTTTGAATGATGGAGCACCTGTTCTGCATGAAAGAGTGGGTAGTAATCTGCTGCACGATCGGAATTTCGTATACGGCGATCCCGATACGGCTTTCGAGAAGGCCGACCGTATTATCCAGATTGACTGGCGCTATCCTAAGCAATCCGCAACTCCTATGGAAACGTTTGGAGTAATCGCCCACTTTGAACAGCAGCCAAACCGATATACCGTCTGGTCCAACTTTCAGGGACCATACATCCTTCATCCTATAATGGCCCGCTCCTTGAGAGTTTCTGGAAACTTCCTGAGACTAATCTCAGCTCCTTTTAGTGGCGGTAGTTTTGGTCTCAAACAGGCGATTTATCCGTATATTGTGCTTTTGGCGGCGGCTAGTCGTATAAGCGGTTTTCCTCTTAAATGGACGGAAGATCGATTGGAGCACTTAATGGCTTCTTCGAGCTCTGCCGATAGGGCTGACGAACTAGAAGCTGCTTTTGCTAAAGATGGCTCGTTAATGGGNCTACGGTTCAAAAATTGCGTTAATGTGGGGGCTTATGTAAGAGCTCCCGAGCCTGCTTCTGTCTATCGTATGCATGCAGCTTCAAATGGCTGCTATTCTGTAAAAAATATTTCAATAAATAATAAATTAGTCAGTACGAATAAAGTACCGATAGGCTTGAATAGAGGATATGGAGGCCCCCAATTTTACTATGGTCTTGAACGCATTATGGATCTGGCGGCGCGAAAACTAGATATAGATCCTGCAGAGATTCGGAGAAAAAACTTTATACCCGCTNGTCAATTTCCATACCATGCTCCTGCTGGNGCTGTGTATGATTCCGGCAATTATTCAGAAGCGTTAGACCTCCTTTTGAAACTTTCAGATTACGAAAATATTAAACTTCGGAGGGAACAAGCTAGGGCAGCAGGGCGGTTTTTTGGAATTGGGATAGGAGTAGGCGTCGAACCTTCGGGTTCCAATATGGCNTANGTNACACTTGCCCAGACAGCAGAGGAACGGAACCGNGCTGGAGGCCGTTCGGGTGGAACTGCTGTTTCTAATGTCACAATTGATCCAACAGGCGCTGTTAGTGTCAATTTAGATAGTACGCCGGCGGGACAAGGACATGAAACAGTAGCTGCCCAGGTAGTAGCGGATATACTCGGGCTGTCACCTAACAAAATCGACGTTAATACGAGCCTAGATACGGGGATGGGAGGGTGGTCTCTAGCATCGGGTAATTATTCTAATAGGTTTTCTTCCATCGTAATTACGTCGCTTACTAGAAGTGCCGAAAGGATAGCGGTAAAACTTCGGAAGATAGCTGGGAATATACTGGAGGTTGCAGNAGATGATGTAGAGTTAGCGGATGGGGGAGCGCGCATTGTAGGTATTCCNGATTCAGCTATACCCATTGAAAGAGTTGCTGCTGCGGCGCACTGGGATCCTGTAAGTATTCCAACCGAGTTAGAACCTGGCCTTAATGACACTGCCTTCTTCAACCCAGATGTCCTTGCATCACCGGATAATAAAGATCGTGTCGCCTCGGCACTGACTTTTGGCTATATTTTTGATCTTGCTGCCGTTGAGATTGATATCGCTACTGGCCGTGTAATCGTTGACTGTTATGCTTCAGTACACGATGTGGGACGCGTGCTTAACCCAATCATCGTGGAAGGCCAAATAAGAGGCGGCTTTGCTCACGGTTTTGGGGCGGCAATGTTTGAGGCGCTGCATTATGACGATAATGGCAATTTTCTAAGTGGTAGTTTCGCTGATTACCTCTGTCCAACTGCTACNGATTTACCGCAAATAAAATTTTCTCATTATAGGACGGACACTCCCACAAACCCTCTGGGTTCAAAGGGAATGGGAGATGGGTCGTCTATGCTGACACCAGTAGTTATGGCAAATGCAGTAGCCGATGCATTGGGACGTGAAAAAATTGACCTCCCTCTGACTCTTAATAAGGTTTGGGANTTGGCTAAGGAAAGTAAAAATTAGATGAAGCCCGCTGCATTTGATTACTATCGGCCAGATACGGTAGAAGAAACAATAACCCTGTTATCGGAATATGGCGACGATTCCTTATTGCTTTCTGGTGGCCTCTCGTTGGGGCCCATGCTGAATATGCGCGTTGCTCGGCCTTTAGTCATCATTGATATAAATAGAATAAAGGGGTTGGGCGGTATAGATAAAATTGAAAACCATTTGAAATTTGGAGCGTTAGCGCGCCAAGCAGATTTGGCCNCTTCAAAAGAATGTTATGATTTTGTTCCGTTATTGNCGGAGGCCCTGAAACACGTTGGTCATTATCAGACACGAAGCCGCGGGACAATAGGTGGTTCAGTCGCGCACGCTGATCCCAGTGCAGAGATTCCTCTTTGTGCTGTTACACTTGGCGCCGATGTTGAACTTATGTCGCTAAACGGGAAGAGGACGGTTCCTGCCGATGATTTTTTTGTTGGAGCTCTCGAGACGGTGCGGGCACCGGACGAGTTAGTAACGGCTATCAGCTTCCCGGTATGCAAGGTTGGGTGTAGTATAGCGTTCGANGAAATNAGCGAACGCAAGGGCGATTTTGCAATCGTCGCGATGTCAGCNTGGGTGGGTTNTAAAGATGNAAAAGTGGCNGCGAGNCTTGGTTTTGGCGGCGTCGAAGATAGACCAAGGCATCTAGNANTAGAGGACTTTGAAGTAAGATACGATNGTATTATTGAACAAATAGATGATTTTGTAGACGAATTGGNTCCGCTNGAAGATAGNCGTGCGACTGGAGNATTNCGGAAACAATTAGCTCGTCATCTTAGCAAAAAAGTTTTTAAAACTGCTTTGGGGAATTCAGAATTTGAGGCAAATAAATAAGGACCAAAAAGTGCGTGTCAGTTGCACTGTAAATGGAATTGAGCGATATGGATATGCAGANTCACGGACCCTATTGAGTGACTTCCTGCGGCATGAATTATATCTTTATGGGACACATGTGGGCTGCGAGCATGGTGTGTGTGGAGCTTGTACNGTCATAATGGATGGATTNCTGACGCGGGCGTGNTCTACACTAGCTGTTCAATCCGAGGGTTTAGAACTAACGACGGTNGAGGGGTTAGCGGAAGATGAAAGCTTGGACTTGCTTCGTNAGTTNTTCTCAGTGAATGGAGCTCTGCAGTGCGGTTTTTGTACCGCGGGTATTCTGGCCTCTACTAAGCANTTTCTCAATCAGTACCCGNACCCAACGGAAGACGAAATAAAAGANATGTTAACTGGNCATATATGCCGATGCACAGGATATGCGGGCATGGTCAAGGCGATACAAGAATTTGTGNATTTATCNAAAGAGGAAAGCCAATAATGACGCTGATAAATATGTTGTCTTCGTCGTTTGAAAGAAACTCATCGGCCGTAGCCATTGTTTCTAGGGATACAAGGTTATCTTATTCGGAATGGTTTCAGCAAATAAGTTCGGTTGCGGGTGCTATAGANGAAATAGGCCTTCAACAGGGTGATCACTTAGTTACAATTCTTTCTAATCGTTATGAAATGGCGACATTGTATTGGGCATGCCAGATGCTAGGCTTAATCTTTACGCCATTTAATTGGCGTGCGTCGGGCGCGGAGATTGCTTACGTGCTTGAGGATGCGGAGGCTAAACTTGTTGTATGTGAAACGAGATCAGAGTTCGCTTTGAAAGAAGCCCTGGATCTCTTCCCAATACCAAATGAGAGGGTGGTGCATTTAGACGGCAATAAATTTGGGCAAAATTTTGCTAGCTTGTTAGATGCAAAACCGTTTAATGGGCCATGGCCGGATGACAGTAAGTCAATTTGCCTAATGCTTTATACATCGGGAACGACGGGCAGGCCAAAAGGCGTACCGAGATCGCATGACGCAGAAATTTTTGCCACTGTGAACTGTATAGCGCAGCTTCGGTATAAATATCATCAAAGCAACCTGGGCGTGATGCCTTTATTCCACACGATGGGAGTACGTACGCTTTTAATGTCTGTTTTTTTGGACAGTACTTTCGTTTGTCTGGCCACTTATGAAATAAAGGAAGTCATCAAATTGGTCGAAACTGAACGGATTAATAATTTGTTTTTAGTTCCAACGATGTTCCACGATCTTGTACATTCGCATCTTTCAGGTCGTGATCTATCTTCGGTGACTAATATTGCCTACGCTGGCATGTCCATGACAACAGATTTAGTTTCACGATGTTCTAAGCTCTTTCCACAGGCGGAATTTAGTAATTTTTACGGATCTTCAGAAATTTATACATTTGCAGTACGAAATAATCTGGCAGGTAATCCTGGGTCAGCTGGTCGGGCAGGCATAGGACAAAGGTTAAAAATAGTAAGGGCTGATCCTGATAAATTTATCCAACCAAATGAAGAAGTGCCGATTGGTGAAACAGGAGAAATTATCGCCAGCATGGCGTCGTTAGATGCCTTTTCGGGATATTGGAAGCGTCCGGACGCTGATAAAAAAGCTATACGGGGTGGCTGGTATTTCACTGGCGACCTCGGTAGATTTGATGCGAACGGCGAGATATATGTGCTGGGACGAGTAGATGATATGATCATATCGGGTGGGGAAAATATTTACGCTGAAGAAGTAGAAGATGTTTTGGCTAAATCGCCCGATGTGAGAGGAGTTGCTGTTATAGGAATGCCGGATAGCCGTTGGGGTGAGAAAGTAACGGCTTTTATCGAACCGGGCTCTGCTAACCTATCTATTAAGTATTTAGATGAATTTTGTTTGAATAGTGATTTGGCTCGATTTAAACGGCCAAAAGCATACGCTTTTGTTCAAGAAATCCCTAGGTCGGCGTCAGGCAAGTTGATGCGAAGACATTTACGGACGGGAGATTATAAATTATTGGATGGGTATCAACACAGTATATAAAGGAAATATCATGGAAAGAGATTATGCCCAAAGACGGGGTGATATTCTACGTAAATTAGATGGGCTGCGAGTTGAGGTTGATGAAAAAAATAAAATAGGTTACCTCATCTTAGATAGGCCACCGTTAAATATCGTTTCGTTTAAGGGAAGAGCTCAAATTAGAGCAGTTATCGAAGCCTTCGACGACGATGATGATGTTGGCGTCATTGTTGTAAAAGGCGCGAATGGTGTTTTCACGTCCGGTGGGGATGTAAAACGTTTCCCGGATATTCCAAAAAATAAAATGTCGGATTTAGCAGATAATATAGGAGCTCCGGAGAGGTGTTCAAAGCCCGTAATTGCAGCAATCGAAAAATATGCTTTTGGTGTTGGATTTGAATTAAGTCTGGCATGTGACTTTCGCTTTGCTACCAGTGATGCGTTAGTTGGATTACCTGAGTCAGCGATAGGTCAGATGCCGGGATCTGGCGGCAGTGCNCGCGTGGTAAGGCTTATAGGCATGACCAGAGCAAAGGATATCGTGATGTTGGGTAAAAGAGTTCCTGCTAAAGAAGCGAAAGATATAGGGCTTATTACAGATGTTGCCGAAAATGGAAAAGCCCTGGACGAACTAATCATAGACTATGCTGCGAAATTGAATGCTTTGGCGCCCATCTCAATGCGATCATTGAAGCGAGTACTCAACTCGACTTTGGATAGCCCACTTAGCGTAGCTCTAGACATGGAGGGGCATTCGTATGAAAAACTTAGATGGACAGACGACTATAACGAAGGCATTAAAGCTTTCAGTGAAAGACGAAAGGCTGATTACAAGGGACGATAAATTGAGTAATTTTCTATTAATTCGGTAGCTAAGCATTAATTTGGAAAGTGATATTATAATGGCAAAACATTACAAAGAAATTGCGGCAGACTTAACAACGTCAATGGGAAGACTGAAAAAGGGGATCCCAGAAACAATGAAGGGCTTCGCTGCTATGGGTGCAGCCGCTAAGGCATCTGGTTCTCTCGACGTAAAAACAAAAGAATTGATAGCCATCGCGATCGCGGTTGCGGTTAGATGCGATGGATGTATAGCGGCTCACACAAAGGCTGCAGAAAAGTATGGCGTTGATAGAGACGAAATTTTGGAAACTTTAAGTATGGCTGTGTACATGGGGGGTGGGCCATCTGCAGTTTACGCTTCACAAGCTCTTGATTCCTTTGATGAGTTTTCTGGTCAAAATAATTGAACATTAGCCGCAAAATAACGCTCAGTATAAAAGTCTTATGGTGTTGGGCCAAGGTCTTCTATTGGCCGATTGTTTTCGACTCTTTTGTAGGAAAACCGTGATAGGTCGAAAGTTTTAAAGTTTCCGTAGAGGATTTTTTCTGATAGTGCTAGTGATATCGCAGGCGCATGCTGCAATCCGTGTCCTGAAAACCCAGCAGCTAAAAAGAAATTGGGTAAGCCATTGTCCCATGGTCCCAATATTGGATTACCATCTAATAAACATTGATCATAGTGCCCCACCCAACCGCCTTTATATTTGATAGTCTCGAAGACTGAGCAGCGATTTGCCATAAGTGGCCATAGCTCATCGTCAAATTCTCTATAGTCTAGTTCCCAATTAAAACCAGCCTTTCCTCCGACCGCAGTCTTGCCAGTTATAAAACCGGCTCCATCAGGCCGAACGCTTAATCCGGTATGATCTCTAATGGCGGGAAACTTGATTATTTCTTTTTCCATGTCAAAATAGAATGTCTGTCTCCGAACAGGTTTTATAGGGACATCCATTCCCACCATCCTGCAGATTTCGGGGGCCCAGCAGTTTGCCGCGTTTATTATAATTTCAACTGGGATTAAAGCACCGGACTCGAGTTTCAGGCTCTTTACCGTTCTGTTGTCGTGATTGATCCCCACTACACGATCTTTCTTGTACTCGACTCCCAAATTAATTGCCGCTTGTTTAAAGCCACGCAGGGCGGAATAGGGATCTATGCGAGCATCGCTGGGGGAGTAAAGGCCACACTCAACATCTTTAAAATTGAATCGCGGCAGAAGCGCTTTCAGCTTGTCTTTATCCAACAGCAGTATCTCCGCTCCGCAGCCTGTTAGCATCTTTTGATTTTTTTCGAAACTCTTTGACTGATCTTTTGTCCCAAGAAAGAGGTAACCGCATTCGTGGAAGTTGAGATCAACAAGATCTTCGTCGATGCCCAATTCGTGCGCAAAATTTTTAAATACGTGGCACCCATACAAAGACATTTCTAAATTTTCTTTTAAACCTTGCACAAATCTGATTCCACCTACTGCTCTGGGGGTAGCGGCAAATTGGTATGTAGGGTCAGGTTCAATAACGAGTAAGTCGTCCTTTGCTGAAGCTTTCGCAAGATTCCATGCGATACTGGAGCCCATGATCCCACCTCCAATTATTGCAATCTTAGGCAAATTTTTATCCTCTTTGAGTTTCAAGATGAGCGATTAAATATCTATTCATACTGGACTATTATGATTTAGGTGGTTGCGGGTTATTTGCAGGATTGCTGTCTATCAGTTTGACTTCGTCAATTGTACCGTTATCGGCGAGTGGCAATAATTCGGAGTAAATTGTTTCTGCAAGTGCTCTCTCATAGACTTGATCGTTGTTTCGGTAAAACGCGAATGATTTAAGGTGTTTTTGCTTCTTTTCAGGGTTTTCGATCGTTTGTTTTGTCCAAGCATAAAGAGGGTAATCCTCTACGCTGTTACTTTCAGCTTCCCTGCAATAATCTACAAAAGCATCGTACGTGCAAACTAGTGTTGTCCCGTGTTTTCTTGCCAAGCTTTTGATTTGGCGCGCCAAACCTGACGGTTTATTTTTCCGAAGGTTTGACGACATCTCGTCGTTAACTNTTATTCGTATTTGATATAACCAGTCTTCTGACATAAATAGCTACTCTCGTTAATACTTATAGTTTCTCGAATTTGCTTTTTTCTTATAGTTTAAGACATAAGTTATTTCTATTTTTTTACTAGCTCAAAAAAAATCGCTAGTATCATAATCGCCATAAAGGACGACTGCTGTCCAACCAGATCGTGAAGTTATAATGATGAGATAAAATGTCGAATTTTCTTTCCAGTGATGCAATTATTATCGGAGGCGGGTTACACGGAACATCCACAGCCCTTCATCTTAGGAAAATGGGTTTTTCTGTACGTGTGATAGAGAAGCGTTTTCCNGGGCGCTTTGCTTCTGGCATGAACGCAGGCGGTGTAAGGCGCCTGGGCAGGCATCTTGCTGAGATACCCCTATCCGATGCGGCCATGAAAATGTGGCATAATATTGAGGAATTTATAGGAGATGACTGCGGTTTTCACAGNGTAGGGCAAGTAAAAATAGCTGAAAATGAAAAGGAAATGCNTGAATTAGAANACAGAGTAAAGAGTGTNGAGGAAGAAGGTTTTTCGCATGAAGAATTAATCAGGAATAATGAACTTCGTGAGCTGGTTCCTGCTATTTCTCAAGATTGCGTTGGAGGGATCGTTTGCAGAGACGATGGTGCCGCCAACCCAATGAAAACAACTAGGGCATTTTGGCGAAGGGCTGTTGAGGAAACGGCTATTTACCACTTAGGTGAA
>NZVJ01000093.1 GCA_002701455.1 Rhodospirillaceae bacterium | reverse complement strand
GAAATGGGGTATTTACGTGAGAGTGTCTCGATAATGAGCCGTTATTCTCGCTGTAAAAAGCAATGGTCTGGCCACTTAAGAAAATCGAGAGAAACTATCATTAATGCTATAGAGCATGTGCAGACAAACGGGCGTGCGATCATTTTTGGTTCTGGGCTTGGATATGATCTGCCTTTAAGGCAGCTTAAAAACCATTTTTCCGAAGTTCTACTGGTCGACTTGGTTCATACTTTACCGATCAAGGCTCAAGCCTTCGGACGCAAAAAAGTAAAATTAGTTGTTCATGATGTTTCTGAGAGTTTAACAAATATTTATAAAGGTAGCGACGATATATGCGAACCGAAAGAATTTTTAGAAGACAAGGGGGTGGACCTGGTAATCTCGCTTAATTTATTGTCTCAGCTGCCTTTTTTGCCGGTAAGGTTCCTTGAGGAGAATCATGAAATTTCTCAGGATAAATCAGACACAATGTCCAAAAAAATCATTCAAGCTCATCTATCGTACCTGCAAAAGTTTGATGCAAATGTATGTCTTGTGACAGATATAGAAAGAGAAATTAAAGGTGCAGACGGCAAGCAAATAGACAGGTTTTCGGCTCTTCACGATATACAAGTTCCGTGGGACGGAAACACCTGGTTTTGGGACATAGCTCCACTGGGGGAAGAGGATGCCGCCTATTCTGTAACAAACAAGGTTTTAGGTGTTCCAAACATAGCGGCCGCTAGTATGAAGAGCTACGTTGGGTAAAATAAAAGGATAAATAAATGAAGCGGAATGATTTAGTCAGGGTGGACATCAATGGCCCAGTTGCCACTGTAGTTTTAAATCGGCCCCAAAAACTTAATGCCTTAAATAAACAAATGTGGTCTATGGTGGGCGATGCGTTTAACGGATTGAATGAGATGGATAATATACGATGCATTGTTTTTCGTGGCGCAGGAGATAAGGCAGTAGGGCCTGGCGCTGATATCAAGGAATTTGAGACTGAGCGTTACAATTCTAAAAAAGCATCTGAATATGGTGAAATGATGCACAAGGCCGTTTTAGCTATTGCTTCCTGCAAACATCCTATAGTTGCGCGTATTAGGGGCTTGTGCATTGGTGGAGCTTTAGAATTAGCGGCAGTATGTGACCTAAGAATAGCTAGTTCCGACTCACGTTTTGGGATACCGGTGAGTCGCCTTGGGCTTGTAATGTCGCACTTTGAAATGGCAGGCTTAATAGAACTAGTTGGTAAATCAACAGCTCTTGAAATATTATTTGAGGGTCGAGTTTTTGGTTCTGACGAGGCTATGAACAAAGGTTTGTTAACGAAGGTGGTTGGTCCTGAAAAGCTGGATGAAGAAGTAAAGAAAGTAGTGGAAAATATTTGTGCTGGCGCGCCTTTAGTAAATAGGTGGCACAAAAAATTTGCGAACCGAATATTAGAAGGTCTAAACCAAGGTAAGACTTTGACGGAACAGGAATTGAGAGAAGGCTTCGATTGCTTTGATACGGACGACTTTAAAGAGGGTTACAAAGCATTTATCGAAAAAAGGGAACCATCATTTTCAGGTAATTAGGAAAAGCTCATAGTTAAAATATTTAGAATATAATTATTGGGTGATGATCCGATTGAATTTAGTAATGTGGACAAGTTGTGGATAATTTAAATGTACACAGCCATTTTTTATTTGCAAAACCTACCTATATCAGATTGAGAAATTAAAAAATATTATTCCGTCCAATTTTTAAAGAAAAAATTTTGCTGTTTTCCAACCAATTTTCCCTCTCAATGAAATAGAATTATACAGTGCTCGAATAATTATCCACATTTAGCCCTAGAGTCTTTTTTAAAGGATTATTTGATTTTGAATATTACTATGAGGTATTCACAACGCAATACATCAAAAGCTACAGAAAGACATCTNGATGCTTTTTTNTAAAAGGCCAAATAAAAAATGAATGATGAAAGAAACTTTGTTGATGCAAGTGGTCTTAAGTGTCCTCTGCCAGTATTGAAAGCTCGCAAAGCTCTAGAAGGCCTAGCCCAGGGCGACAAACTGCNCGTTATATCTACAGACCCAGCCTCGCCCCTAGATTTTAAACATTTTTGTAACTCAAAAGGGCATTCCCTGCTGTCGATCGAGGAAAAACAAGACAGTTTTGAATTTGTTATAGTAAAAGCAGGCGAACAGAAAGGTTCAAAGCCTTGAGCGAGCTTTAAACTGGTTAAAGACAGTTGCTTAGAGTAGAGGTAAATAAGGAAAGAGATTTTTAAAATGCAACGGATTGTAAATGTGAATGGCCGAGATTATGAATGGCCCGCTAAACCCCTTGCTGTTATTTGCATTGATGGTTCAGAACCCGAGTATATAGAAAAAGCTGTTCAAGCTGGTCAGATGCCTTTTACTGCTCAGTTACTAAGAACGGGTATCGACGTTAGAGTAGATTGTGTAATTCCAAGTTTTACAAACCCAAATAATGTCTCAATCGTGACAGGGTGCCCGCCCTCCAAGCATGGAATTTGCGGTAATTTTTTTTATGATATTCACGCTGCATCTGAAGTAATGATGAATGACCCAAAATATATGCGGGNGCCCACTATTTTTTCTGGCTTTGAAAGAAAAGGAGCCAAAATTTTAATTGTTACGGCGAAAGATAAACTAAGGAAGCTATTGGGGCATGGACTGACGTTCGGCCGAGGGGGCTCGATTTGTGTTTCGGCAGAAAAAGCGGATATTGCAAGTTTTGAAGAAAATGGATGTGAAGACTTGTTAAATTTAACGGGCTTNCCTTTGCCAAATGTGTANAGCGCAGATTTATCAGAATTCGTCTTTGCATCTGGATTGGCNCTTTTNNGNAAAATAAAGCCGGACCTCATTTATTTGTCAACGACTGATTATATCCAGCATAAATTTGCTCCCGGAACGGAAGGTGCCAACAGCTTTTACAAAATGATGGATGGTTATTGGTCAAAGCTCAATTCCAGTGGTGTCGACCTCGTGTTGACGGCGGATCATGGCATGAGTGCGAAGCATGACATCAAAGGTGCCCCAGATGTGATTTACCTTCAGGATTATTTTGACGCTTGGTTAGGCCCGGATGTAGCTCGTGTGATCTTGCCGATTACGGATCCATACGTTGCGCATCATGGTGCGTTGGGCTCCTTTGCAACGGTATATATTTCTGCGGAAGCAGAAATAAAAGGAACCATTGCGAAGTTAAAAGCCTTAGATGGTATTGAAGAGGTACTTTTGAACCAGGAAGCGTGCGATCGATTTGATCTACCAAGCGATAGGATTGGTGATGTCGTAATTATTTCTGAGGAAAACAAAGTGCTTGGCATAAACCCTGAACATCATGATTTTTCCGGACTAGATGTGCCATTGCGCTCACATGGAGGTATAAGCGAACAAATTGTTCCTCTAATTAGCAGTAGGCCTTTTAGAACGGATGGGGCGAAAAATGGTAAACTTAGAAATTTTGATGCGTTTCACGTCGGATTAAATTTGACTTAGGATAGATGGTATCATCAAAAAGCATGTTGCTTATGACAATCCATCTACTCCGCTTCCACAGATAATGGAACAAACGTTGGCGCTCTTATTTTGAAAAACTTTATCTGAAAGAGCCGCTATTGATGCCGCGCCACTCAGCTCAGCCGAGATGCCAAACTCAAACCATAACCACTCCGCGGCTTTCTGCATTGAAAGGTCATCGACAAGGATAAGTTCGTCAACATTCTCTTGTATAAGTTCAAAATTTAAATTTTCGGTTTTTTGTGGAGCTAAAGTTCCGGCAAGCGTGTCAATCTTATCTAACTTGATTATTTTGCCGGCAGCACGACTTTCGAAGTGGGTGGGAGCTCCGATCGGTTCAACGCCGATGACACGAATTTCGGGATTAATTTTTTTTGCTGCCGTTGCAACTCCTGAGATTAATCCGCCGCCGCCAACAGCGACGACAAGTGTATCTATTTCGGGGGCAGATTTAAAAATCTCCAAAGCAACGGTGCCTTGACCTTCGATTACCCTTTTATCGGCAAAAGGGTGAACGTATGTCATTTTATTCTTTTCAGCTTTTTCTAAGGCAGCCTCATTTGCTTCATCCCAAACGTCCCCAATAACTTGGATTGCTGCTCCCCAGGACCGCAACTTCTCGATCTTTTTTGTGGGAGTTGTACTGGGAAGAAAAATTAATGAAGGAACCTGCGCCATGAAAGCGGCATACGCTACAGCCAGCCCGTGGTTTCCGCCGGAAGCAGTTATGAGCCCTTTTTGTTTTTCCTGTTTGCTCAACATAGACAAAGTGTTCATGGCCCCACGCACTTTGAAAGACCCCGTCGGCTGAAGATTTTCGAGTTTTAGAAACAGGTTTCCAGTCGATAAAGGATTATGAAATAATCTGTCTGCCTTCAGCAAAGGGGTTTGTCGTATGCTTGAATCGATACGTGCACTAGCATCTTCGAAGTCACTAAGCTTGAATTGCAAAGAAATGCTCACCCTGTGATGCCGCCATCAATAATAAATGGTTGGCCTGTGGTATATGCACTTTCATCAGAAGCTAAATATACGGCAATTGAAGCGATCTCGTTGGTTGTCCCTAATCGGCCAAGGGGTTGTCTTGCTATAAAATCTTTTCGAGCTTGGCCAGGGTCATCGAATGCGGCGATCCGTTCATCTAGTGAAGGAGATTGTACTGTGCCGGGGCAAATGCAATTGCATCTAATACCTTGTTTTAAATAGTCAGCTGAAACAGACTTGGTTAGTCCAATAACCGCAGCCTTACTGGCACCATAAACGGCTCTACTGACAATGCCTTTTACGCTAGAGCAAACTGATGACATATTTATTATCGACCCGCCTCCAGCCGCTAGCATCGATGGCAGAAAAGCGCGTATCATTCGGTATTGGGCCTTTACGTTAAGGTCGAACGAAAAATCCCACGCCTCCTCGTCACACTCTAATATTGTACCGTGATGAACAAAACCCGCACAATTGAAAAGAACATCCAAAACGCCGATCTCTTCCGAAGCTTTTTGTATTTCATTTGCGTCCATAACATCTAATAGCCTTGTCTCAACCCCGGGGAGCATCGCTAGATCATCGAGTTTTGAGGCGTTTATATCTGAAGCTATCACACGTGCTCCTTCTTCTTGAAATGCTTCAACGCACGCTTTCCCGATACCTTGCGCAGAAGCTGTCACTAAAATATTTTTTCCTTTAAGTCGCGTTCCCATATCAAAACTCCAATTCGTAGAACTATTTTTTACCTTTTGTTTAAGGTTTTGAGCAAGCCCATTTGCGGAATTGAAATGCTAGTTTATAGTAACAATAGGTTTGGGGGATAATATTATGGCAACCACAGGACATAACTCGGGTAATAAACTAGTCGTTAGATTACATCCGTCAGATAATGTTGTCACTGCTCGACTGGATATTCTAGGTAATACCTCTATCGATGGGGAGCAAATATCTTCTTTGGGCTCTATACCGTCAGGTCACAAGCTGGCGACAAAAAAAATTAAGGCTGGGGAAGAAATTAGGAAATATGACCAGGTGATTGGGTTCGCTTCCTGCGATATAAATTTAGGGGAGCATGTCCATGTGCACAATGTAGAGATGCGCGATTTCGATCGCGATTATCAGTTTTGCGAAGGCGTTACCGAGACTAATTATTTCCCTGTCTCTGAACAGAGGATGTTTGAGGGATTTAAAAGAAAAAATGGGAAAGTTGGAACGAGAAATTATATAGGCGTTCTAACGAGCGTTAACTGCTCAGCGACTGCTGCAAAGTACATTGCCAGTGCAGTTTCCCCAGANNTATTGCGGGAANACCCNAATGTNGATGGCGTCGTGGCNTTAACTCANTCNACAGGCTGTGGAATGGCGGATTCTGGAGACGGTTATGCAAACNTNCANCGCGTTCTCTGGGGTTTTGCTCAGCATCCAAATTTTGCCGGNATAGTGATGGTAGGGTTAGGNTGCGAAGTTAATCAGATAGATTTTTTATTAGATGCGTACGGCCTGGAGCGCGGTCCAAAATTTCAAACAATGACGTTGCAGGATACCGGTGGGACTCGAAAAACAATAGCTCACGGACTTGGGTTGATAAAGGAAATGCTTCCTGAAGCAGGCAGAGCTAAAAGAGAACCAGNNTCTGTAGNGGAACTTACNCTTGCGCTGCAATGTGGTGGTTCAGATGCATATTCGGGNATGACAGCAAACCCGGCGCTTGGCGCTGCCGCTACTTTGNTNGTTAGGCATGGTGGAACGGCAGTNTTAGCGGAAACACCTGAGATATATGGAGCAGAACATCTCCTTACAAGAAGAGCTATCTCTATGGAAGTAGGTGAAAAATTAGTGGAGAGAATTCAATGGTGGGAGAACTATTGTGAGCGCAATGGCGGGGAAATGAATAATAATCCCTCACCAGGCAATAAAGCAGGCGGCCTCACCACTATTTTGGAAAAATCACTTGGGGCTGCAGCAAAAGGCGGTCTGACAAATCTTTGCGGNGTCTATAATTANGCCGAGAGAATAGATACTAAGGGCTTTGTATTTATGGATAGTCCTGGATACGATCCTTGTTCTATTACTGGNCAGGTGGCAAGCGGTTCAAATATTGTAACGTTTACAACAGGTCGAGGTTCCTGTTATGGATGCAAGCCGGCCCCCTCGTTGAAGTTGGCTACAAACACTTCTATGTTCAACCGTATGGAAGAGGATATGGACATAAATTGTGGGGAAGTTCTTGATGAAGACCTTTCAATAGATGAAATGGGGGAAAGGATTTTTGAAAAAATTATTCGCACAGCATCAGGTGAACAAACCAAGAGTGAAGAGCTGGGTATAGGAGACAACGAATTCGTGCCATGGCAAATTGGCGCCACTATGTAAAACCGGATTTATAAATGAATCNGAGTGTAAATTTTCTTGGCGACGGCTTGTTTGAGGCTATAAAGGAAGAAAACTCAAAACTAAGGCCATCCTTAAACTATACCGATTGTCACGCTCAAGTTTTTGGTTCGCCAGATGTTTATCCAACATGCTCTGAAAAAACTCTGGATATAAATGATTACATTCCAGAGCAGTACAGCAAATTTTGTGCAGAGAGAGATATCANCAATACAGTATTGATCCAACCCGAGTGTTATGGAACTGATAACCGTTGCCTTTTGAGTGCAATTTCCATTTTAAACAATGATTGCGGAGAAGATNCAAAGTTTCAAGCAAAAGGTATAGCGAGAATTAAATATGATTTGGAAGAAAAAGAATTAGAGGAACTTACNAATGCAGGNGTTATAGGCGCAAAATTTGTCATGGGCCGGGGCTTGAATGNTTTGACTTGGGAGGAAGCTGATAAGTTAGCATGGCGGATAAATGATTTTGGTTGGCAGGTTGAACTGCACATGGATGGATGTGATCTGCATGAAGCAGAAAAGTTTCTGAAAACTTGGCCAGGCAGGATGGTCTTGCCGCATCTCGGGCAATTTCAACGTGAAATTACCACACAGCAGAGGGGCTTTACGACACTCGCTCGTCTAATCGACAGGGATAAAGCTTGGGTGAAGTTATCTGCTCCTTATATACTCTCCAGAGATAATGACCTAGATGACCCGGAGGTGACAGACATAATAGCGGCTCTAGTCAAATGGGCTCCGGAACGATTGGTTTGGGGCACAAATTGGCCTCATATAGAAAAAGAGGGAAACAGAACTATAGATGAACGACTTATAGAGTTAATGCATAAATGGGTGCCAAACGAAACAACGCGAAAGCTCATTATGTGCGATAACCCGACCATTTTATATGGCTTCACCAATGATTGATATTTTGCGTGCAAGCTAAATAACTTCCCATAACGTCAGTCTTCTAGAAGTGCAGGATCGCGGAGGAAATCAAAATCACAGCCTCCGTCAGCTTGCAGTACCGAATCGTAATATAATTTTTTGTATCCTCGATTATGCTTGTTTGGGGTCTTTGACAATAAGGTCTGCTTGCGCTTTTCCAGCTCTGCCTTATCTACCAAAAGATCAATAGACCGGTTTTTGACGCTAATTTTAATTCTGTCACCATTCTCCACAAGGGCTAGCGGGCCACCTACAGCAGACTCAGGTGTTACATGGAGTACGATGGTTCCGTAAGCTGTACCGCTCATCCGGGCATCAGAGATACGGATCATATCTTTTACGCCTGAGCGGGCAAGTTTCTTAGGTATCGGGAGATAACCTGCTTCAGGCATTGCTGCGTCACTCTTTGGGCCTGCATTTTGAAGGACTAGGATATCGTGCGCTTCGACCTCCAGCTCTGGGTCGTCAATACGGGTTGCTAAATCTTCCAAAGAATTAAACACTACAGCTTTCCCTTCGGTTTCAAATAATGTTGGATCTGCCGCGGACCTTTTTAGAATCGCTCCGCCTGGCGCAAGCGAGCCAAATAAAGATACTAGACCACCCATTTCCTGAATTGGCTGATCAAAGGGACGTACTACTTCTCTATCCACGTAGGCTGATTCACCCTGTAGTCGTTGTGCAAGTGTTTCGCCTGTGACATTGAAACAGTCTAGATTCAGCAGTGGTTTTAACTCGCGCAGAACTGCACCAAGACCACCGGCTTTAAAGAGATCTTCCATGTAATGATCGCCAGTTGGTTTCAAATCAATCAAGACAGGCGTCTCGTCCGAAAGCTTATTTAGTTGTTGTAGCGGGATTGGAATGCCGAGTCGGCCAGCGATGGCGGTTAAATGAATAATCGCATTTGTCGACCCTCCAACGGCGAGCAATACTCGTAGAGCATTTTCGACTGACTCTGGCGTAATTATTTTGTTAGGTGTTAATTGTTCACTTTGATCGGCCTGTGTAAGGTAAACAGCTTGCGCTCCGGAAGCCTCCGCAGCTCTTAGTCGATCCGCGTGTATGGCTGGTATAGCGGCGGTTCCCGGCAAGGCCATGCCAAGCGTTTCGGTAATACAAGCCATCGTACTAGCGGTCCCCATCACCGCGCAAGTTCCCGAGGTTGTAACCAACCGAGATTCAATCTTGTCAATGCCAGCTCTATCTATCTCTTCTGCCCTGAATTTTGCCCAGAAACGTCTGCAATCAGTACAAGCACCCAGCCTTTCGCCCTCTGAATGACCTGTCAGCTGAGGACCTGTAATTAATGAAATAACAGGTATTTTTGAATTGCCGGCTCCCATTAACTGAGCGGGCAANGTTTTATCACAGCCACCTATAAGAACTGCCGCGTCCATTGGCTGCGCANTAATCATTTCTTCAGTNTCCATACTCATCAGATTTCGATACATCATCGATGTTGGACTGAGAAATGTCTCTCCCAATGAAATTGTTGGAAATACGATGGGTAAACCNCCAGCCATTAAAACGCCGCGTTTGACGGCTTCAACCAACTCCGGCACATNTCTATGGCAATTATTGAATCCACTGCCGGTATCACCTATCCCAACAACTGTTTTCCCAAGAATTTCCTTTCCATATCCCATAGAAGCTGCGTTTGCCCGGCGCAGGTAGAGACTGAAATCCATATCCCCATAATTTGTTAACCCCCGAGCGAGGCCTCGCTGATTTTTTGTCATATATATCTCCAAGCAACGTCAAAAGAATAGGCCCGCTTTTTTATTNATAGAGCAACACGGGAGTTCCACTTTTAGAGTTGGTAATTATTTTATTTTAGATTGTTTAAATCAAGAATTATTGTAGGCGCTTTAAGAGTTTGATTTTTGTTAAAACCTTTTTAATAGCCTAGCATCAAGGTTTTTGAATGACATTTAAAAGAAAGTTTTTTCACTTAGTATTTTAAATCTGATGGAGTTTTCGTGACAGATGTCATGAGATAGTTTAACAATCGAAGTCTCAATCATTAATAAAATAGAGAGTTTTTCAGGAACAAAATGGAAATCCTACGCTCTTTAATTTTCAATATCATACTCATTCTAAGCATTATTTTAATGGGCGTTATATCGCTGCCGTTATTAATGGGACCACGGGAAGGTGTAGCTTTTTTACGTGATGTCTGGATCAAATTTGTTATTGGCACTCTCGAAATAGTAGTCGGATTACAGTACCAAGTGGATGGGCTTCAAAATCTGCCCGCGCAAAACATAATAATTGCCGCTAAGCATCAATCGGCATGGGAAACGCTTGCATTACACTTAATATTCAAGGATCCCGCGATTATTTTAAAGAGAGAGCTTTTAAAGTTACCCATACTGGGCTGGTTTATCGCTAAAGTAGGTATGGTGCCGATAGACCGGACGGGTGGTGGAGGTGCTCTTAAAGCAATGATCCAGTCTGCAAAGCAGTGGAGCGATGTTGGAAGACCGATTATTATATTCCCGCAAGGAACAAGAGTTGAGATTGGTAAAAAGGTTAAATACCATCCAGGTGTTTTCGCTGTTTATAAGGCCCTTGACCTGCCCGTTGTNCCAGTTGCTCTAAATTCGGGGCTTTTCTGGCCTAAGCAATCATTTAAAAAGAAATCTGGGATAATAAAGTTGAAAATAATTGAAGCTATNCAGCCAGGNTTAGAGCGNAAAGAGTTTATGNANNTNTTAGAAAACAAGATTGAGAANACNAGCGAAAGTCTCCTGTTNTAGTTTNTTTTNATNNGAGANTTTATTTAACAGTCATTTTTAAAATTTGTACATTCTCAACNGANGTGNTGTCTTTTACNACNTTATTAACNANGACCCATAGNTCTTGCCTCAACATTGTTATACCGTCATAGCCGTCGAGATCNTCTGGTGNTAAACTGCTCAAAAAAATATTTGCGGCNGAACGGATNCTCGGTTCCAAAAGTTGNACTTTTGATTTNGCTTCCTCNCCNGAAAGAATTAACACAAANGTTAGAAGNAAANACACGGGCTTNGGACGTTCGGTTTGAAGGTTAATAACAAAATCNTCNANCCANTACTCAAGAGANAGNACCGATGCCTTTTTNTAAGGCTTTTGGNACAATAGCGCGCTCNGCGGCTTCTTTTGCCGCNNNCTCTTTCTCANTTTGCTCCGTGTTTCCCGTTCCTAATCCTGGGATCAGCCCGAAAAAAAATGCTCCTGCACCTGCGCCTACTAAAAGTACAAGAGGCAAAAGAAAGATAATTAACATTTTCTTCATGAAAAACCCTCTTTTATAGAGCGGCATTGATTGTAATCAAGTTATCATAACCTGCTGTGAAATCAGCAGAAATATTTCAAAAATATATAAAAAAACCTGTAAAACTTTTCCATTACTTACCGCCCTGCCGCGTATCCCTGCATGCCGCGCGGGTTGGCTGCAGCTTTCAGAATATTTTCATCAATAGTAGCTCCCGTCAGTCTGCCTTCTGACCAACTCGCGCCAATTTCGGTGTTATGTCCGCGGCGAATCAATTCATCAATAGTCGCTTTAGGGAACCGATCCTCCAAAACGACTTTTTTAGGTTGCCTGCTGCGGGGCCAAAACGACCCTGGAAAGTGTTCTGAGTGAAAAGAGGGTGCGTCGATTGCCTCTTGTAAGTTCATTCCATGATCCGCGTGATATAAAAACATTATTGCTGACCATTGGTCCTGTTGATCGCCGCCAGGGGTACCGAATACCATGTAGGGTTCATTATTTCTAAAGGCTAAAGAAGGTGACAGTGTAGTGCGCGGTCGTTTCCCTGGGACCAGCGTGGAGGGGGATTTTTCATTTAGCCAAAACATCTGCCCTCGGTTTCCGAGGCAAAAGCCGAGTTCTGGGATTAAAGGGGAACTTTGCAGCCAGCCTCCACTTGGCGTGCACGAGATCATATTCCCAAATCTGTCGATAATATCTAGGTGGACAGTGTCACCGCTGGTTGCTCCTGTTTTGGCTACCGTCGGTTCTCCAACACCCATTCCAATATTTGAGCTAAGTTCTTCCCTGTTCTCCAGCGCGTGATTAATAGCGTTGTGATAGCCCTTTATGACCCCTGGCAGCAACTCGTCTGATGCTTTTGAAGTGATCAAACCTCGGCGGGATGTGTTGTATTCAGGACTCAAAAGCACATCCATTGGTACATCGACAAAATTTGGATCACCGTAGTAAGCTTCTCTGTCNGCAAAGGCTAACTTCGCAGCCTCAACAACCGAGTGAACAAAATCAGCTCCCAGCGGGTCCATAGACCGAACATCCATACCGTCTAATATGGCAAGTTGTTGCAACAATACGGGCCCCTGGCTCCAAGGACCGCATTTGCAAACCGTATATTCTCCGTAATCGTAACTAACCGGGTCATCATAACTTGAGGCCCAAGAAGCCATGTCGTCAGCTGTAAGGAAGCCGCTATGCTTTCGTCCAGAGACATCCATAACTTCTTGAGTTCTGCAAAATCTATCAATGGTTTCGGCAACCCAGCCACGGTACCAAATATTTCGTGCGGCTTCTATTTGCTGTTCGCGATTGGTGCTTGTTCGTTCTGCTTCCTTGGCAATACGNTCATATGTATCAGCCAAGATAGTGTTTTTAAAAATCGATCCTGGGGACGGCGGTTGTCCATTAGGTAGGTATAATTTGCCAGATTCAGTCCACTCCGTGCTAAATAAATCCCTTACAGTTTCAATAGTTTCCGTTATTTTGGGAACGACTGGATATCCATTTCGCGCGTATTCGATAGCTGGAGCTAAAACCTCTGATAATGACATTGTTCCATAGTCTTTCAGTAACAGCATCCAGGCATCAAAGGCACCTGGCACAACAGCACACAACAATCCGCTGCCCGGTATTAAATCTAAACCTAAACTTGCAAATTGTTCTATCGTTGCGGACATAGGTATTGGTCCTTGGCCGCATAGCACCCTAGGTTTTGTGTCTCCGGCAGCCTTAAATATCGCGGGCATATCGCCGCCAGGACCGTTTAAATGGGGCTCAACAATTTGCAAAGTAAAGCCTGTACCGACCGCAGCATCAAAGGCATTTCCGCCTTTTTCTAAGATTGACATGCCGACTGCTGATCCCAACCAATGGGTCGTAGTCACTACGCCAAAAGTTCCGATAAGTTCAGGGCGTGTAGTAAACATTTTATTCTCTCTTCTACTGCTGCTGCTGTTACTGATATGTCATTGTCTTCTCGCACAAAGTAACTTATTATACCACATTACATAAGTTCAAAATGAACTGGCCCGGGTTTTGCATGTCCTGCGAAGCAGGAAAACTCTTGGTTACTGCAGAAGCAGGAGATATTTAAATGCTGAANGGCGCAGCAGCACTAGGAATTTTATCAGGCGGATCCCCCGGCGGCGGTTCGANCTTGTCNGCGCTGAATCTNTTCAGACAGATTAATAAGAACGAAGCGNAACTGCGCGAAAATTACTTCAACCGCAAGGACGTGCAGCAATCTATAGAGNCGTTCAAGACGAAAATCTCAAAATTCGAGGATATCGACGCGTTAGTCAAAGACCGTAAAAGCCTTCAATTTTTGCTGTCAAGCTTCGATTTGGACTCCGAGATTAATAACGCGGGAAAAATTAAAGCCATATTAAAAAGTGATATAAATGACCAAAANTCATTTGCCAACCGGCTGAATGANAAGAGATTTGCAGAATTAGCAAACTTTGTGGATTTCAAGGAAAAGGGTTTTAAAAACTTAAGAACAGCGAGCAGCCAACAGAAATTAATCGATAAGTTTCTACAGAATACTTTTGAAAAAGATGTAAGTGGTCAAAACCCTGATATCGCAAAAGCATTCCATTTTCTGAGGAACATAAATAATGTGAGCACCACGTCGAGCCTTTTGGGAACATTGCAGCTTCGGGAAATTGTTACAACAGCACTCAGACTTCCTCAGGAGATTGCACGTCAGTCCATTGATAAACAAATTTCGATGGTAGAAGCAAAGTTCGATGTTAAAAAGGCGGTGATTTCTGATCAAAGTTCTGGGATTTCAAACTTCCGTCAATCTAGATTTGAAGATGACATTCAAGCAATAGAAATAGCAAAATCACAGGCGATATCAGCAGAAAATGCGCTCAGCTCCCTTGACAGGAGGTTGCAAAATGCGCGTGAGAGATTGAAACTTCTGCCCGAAATTAGCAGCCCGGACGGTTTTAATGCCAATCGTATCCCAATTCATCAAACTGCTGTAAAACAATTAAGTGAAATTAATGGTGTTACTGCTGCTGCGAGGTCGGCGATAGAAGAACTAGATCCTATTTTGAAGGGATTAGAGGAACGTGCTAAAAAAATATTAGACGTTGAGGAGCAAGAAGATTTAGATAACCTTAAAGCAGGGTTTGCCGAAGAAGCGGCGAAAATCTCCGATCTAATATACCATACTGCTCGCTTTAAGGATCCGGATACAAATGCTAATATTAATCTTTTTAAGCCAAGCGGCGGGGTTGTCGATGCTGGGTCGCCAAATTCTTACACGGCAGCGAGAATTAACTATGCGTATCAGGATGGAACTCTTGATAATAATCCAATCACTACTTTAAGCGGACCTCTGGGAGCCAATCCCTACACAGTTCAAAGCGGGACTCTCGGGTCCAATCCCTACACAGTTCAAAGCGGGACCCTCGGGTCCAACCCCTATACAGTTCAAAGCGGTAATCTAGGGGCAAATCCTTATACGGTAGGG
>NZVJ01000092.1 GCA_002701455.1 Rhodospirillaceae bacterium | reverse complement strand
TTAGCTTCTGGGGCATAATGGCTAGCCAACATTCCAGGGGAAGAAATTGTATCAGTTCTGGTTGCCATTTTAATTTTACCCGCCACGGTTTCTAACTGTCTTTGTGTAATGCATCCTGGGCGAAGTAATTTGGGGATGGAACCCGACAAATCCAGTACTGTTGACTCCAAACCAACTCTGCATTCGCCACCCTCTAAAATAGAAGAAATATTGGAACCAAACTCTTCCCGCACATGTCCTGAACGCGTAGGACTAATTTTGCCAGAGAGGTTGGCGCTGGGAGCAGCTACAGGCACATTAGCTAGTTCTAGTAACTCCCTTGCGACGGGATGATCGGGTACTCTAATAGCAACTGTTTCTAATCCAGCTGAAGCCAGCCATGAGATGGGGCAGTTATTCGAGCGAGGCACAACAAAAGTGATGGGGCCAGGCCAAAAGGTCGAGGCGAGCTCTTTAGCTATTGTTGAAAAAACACCAAGCTTAAAAGCACGTTTAGCTGATGGGAGATGAGATATCAGCGGATTAAACTGGGGCCGGCCCTTGATTTCAAAGATTTTTGCAACTGCCGAGTCATTAGTCGCGTCTGCCCCTAGGCCATAAACCGTTTCTGTCGGAAAAGCGACTAATTCTCCCGTCCTCAAAAAATCAGACGCCTGCTTTATTTTTAAATTAGACAAGTTAGTTGTCTCCATTTTCAAACAGAATCTTTTAGAATATGACAGTTTCATAACCGCATCTAGAAATTGGAATGAAATATTTTCAAAAAATGCCTCAATTATTTTTTAAAAGGTGTACCAGCGCAAATATTTTAAATACACCTGCAAAGGATTGTCTTTATAACAGCATAACCGTAAAGTTGAAATTCTTAGGCTATTGAAAATGTTTTGAGGTAACCCATGGCAAAAACTCCTCTATGGTCAAGCACGTTAGATCATATCTGCTTGGAGACATCTCAGCTGGANGCTATGCGGNAATTTTATACATCAGCATTGGGTCTTAAAGAGACCTCTNTTGCTGGTGACAAGTGGCTGTTAGAGGGGCCAAGCCGCCGGCTNATATTATCGAAAGGTACAGCTAAAAAACTCTCCTACACTGGTTTTTGCGCCAAAGATGACACTCAGCTTATTAAAATAAGAGACTATATTGTGAAGGGCGGTGGAATGCCGATAGAAAATCCTTCCCCACTTATTCAGCAGGGTGGATTTGCTGTAAGAGATCCTGACAATAATGTACTGTGTTTTGGGGTTAGTAATCAGCCAAGTTGTTCAACGGCTGGCTTAGATGGAAGACTGCAGCACGTCGTCGTAGCAACGGCTAATTTACAAGAAATGATGAAATATTATCACGATGTGATCGGGTTTTTGCCTTCAGACATTGTAAAAACTGAAGAGGGGCGTGTGACTGCAGCATTTTATAGGTCTGACCCGGAGCACCATAGTTTTGCAGCTTTTGCAGCGGATGAANCGGGATTTGATCATTGCGCATTCGAAACACCATCATGGAACCATATCAGGGACTGGGCAGATCATCTGGCACAATTCGATATACCAATTTGGTGGGGGCCTGGTCGCCATGGCGCTGGAAATAATTTGTTTTTCATGGTTCTTGATCCGGATGGCAATAAGATCGAAATTTCAGCCGAGTTAGAGCTCATGGATTGGGATCATCCCCTTAGGTATTGGCCACATGATCGCCGTACGTTAAATCTATGGGGAAATGCCTGGATGAGATCATAGGCATGACGCTTAAATTTGATTAATTGCCGTAAGCGATAAACCAACCGTTTTTGAACTTTGGCTTCCCATATTTAAAGGTGGTTCCGTCAAAATTTGTTAACCGGCCGCCTGCAGCTAATAGGACAGCATGGCCAGCAGCTGTGTCCCATTCCATTGTTGGCCCTAATCTGGGGTAAATATCTGCTTGCCCTGATGCTAAGAGGCAAAATTTTAATGATGATCCGCGGGANATAGACTCCCCAACGTTAAGTGTTGCAATATAATTCTCGAGTTCCTGACTGCGGTGGGAACGACTTGCAACTACTGTCAACTTCTCTACATTTGGTTCTCGAGTAGAAATTGTCTCTCGGGTTCCTTTTGTATTCTCAATAAAAGCACCCTTTGTCTCGCAGCCAGCCCATATGATACCGTCATACGGAGCAAGCACAACACCCAAAATAGGCAACCCGCCTCTAATTAATCCTATATTCACGGTAAAGTCTGTGCGCCGATGTATAAATTCTTTTGTTCCGTCCAATGGATCTACCAACCAGAAGGTATTTCCATGCATTTTGGGAAAATTTCCAGCTTCAACGCTTTCCTCGGCTATAATAGGTATAGTGGGCGTTAGGTCCTTTAGAATAGGAATAATTATGTTCTCTGCTTCATGATCGGCAGCTGTAACTGGCGATCCGTCAGCTTTAATATTTGTGGAAGTCCCTTCTTCGAAATATTTCATAATGACCCTNCCGGCTTGCCGTGATACTTCGATAATGGGATCTATCATTGCTTCTGGTGACATTGTCACTCCAATCTCTCTAGACCAAATTTTTACAAAACGTTACGCTTAATTTTAACTCGGGANATTTTATCTCTACACTAAAAATTTTTGTGGGTATTNTTATGTGCGGCCGGTATACCATAAGCGAAACAGTCTCAAATTTGAAGATGAAGTTTTGTTTCAAAAACTCTTTAAACTTGCAACCAAGATTTAATTTGGCGCCAGCACAAACAGCGCCGGCAGTGAGAGCGGTAGATGAAGGTACCCGCCATATTAGTATGCTTAATTGGGGGTTCTTATCCGAAAATTTAAGAATTAAAGGTAGCGCACATAGACGTATAATTAATGCNAGATCTGAAACTTTACTAGAAAAGAAATCTTTTAAAGAGATCGTTACTTCACAACGTTGTTTGGTTATTGCTGACGGGTTTTATGAATGGAAAAACGAATTTGGCAGTAAACAAGCCTTTTACATTTATAAAGATGATCAAAAGCCATTTGCTTTCGCGGGACTCTGGAGAACTGAGCCTGGCTGCGGGCATCTGAGTCCCCAAAATGAAAGTTATGTGATAGTAACCCGGCGAGCTGTTTCTTCAATAAATCACATTCACCACAGAATGCCGTTCATTTTAGAAGAAGAACATTATGAAACCTGGCTAAAAGGGTCAGTTGCCGATGCTGATAGTTTACTGAATGAAGGATATGATATCGAGCTAGCTAGTCACCAAGTCTCTGATCGCGTAGGCAANATCAAAAATGATGATCCTAATTTATGCGATAAATATACTCCACCTCAGCTAACACTTTTCTGATGATAATACATAATATTGCTTATGGACAACGCTGGTAAACTTCTTGATTGTTCAAATTAGCAACAAATCCNTCTTTTTTAGTGATGCCTGCGTAGCGAATATTATCACTAGTGATTTTGAGATAGTGTAAAATGTTACCCGGTTCGATTTTGATAAAAAAATTGAAGTCATCTTCTATTGTTTCAGCAACTTGATATTTAGAACTAGGAGTTGCACTTTTGATTTTTGAAAAGACTTGAATTTCAAAGGGAGTGAAAATTACANAATTATAGCTACAGGAGTTTATCGCCCATTTTCCAAAGAGTTTTTCAGCTACGCCATATGTTTTAGTTGCTTTTCCAACGGTAATNGGATCAGCTGCTTTTTTTCCAATTGAGATTTGGTGATTGTGGGATGTTGAAGNGGAATCGGAATGAAGTTGCAAAAAGTTAAGCTGATCGAACAGGATTGGAAATTCGTTTTTTATAAAAAGAATACATCCTATTGAAGAAACGAAGAACACCAATAGGGTTGTTGTAAAAATTTTATAGCGGGATGATTTTCTTGAGAGATTTTTGTGTGCTTTTTCATCAATCTTCTTTTTTGGTACAATTGCCTCACAATCTGACGCAATCGCCATCATGTCTTTCGAATTTCTCTCCAGGAAATTTATCTGATTTAAGGAGATATAATCGGTCTGTCCAAGGTCAATCATTTGAACAAGCTGATAATCCCACTTCTTAGAATTTTTATTCCATAGCGCCCGTATTATTCTAATCTTGAAAGACGCAAATTGACTTCCGGCTGTTTGCAATACTAAATCGACGGCTCTGTATGTTGCGGCATCATACAAGGTCTGCCAACTTGAGCGATAATGCCTTTGTAGGTAAAAATGCTCAACGTTTTGTGTCATGGTATTTTATGAATATCTCACCATCTTCGGTCCAACTGGATTAAATTAGAGGCATCGTTACTATCTATTGGTCGTGAAAAGTAAAAACCTTGAGCATATTGACAGCCAAGCGCACTAAGTTGCGCATGTTGTTCAGCTGTCTCTACTCCTTCGGCTATAACATCTAATTTAAGGTTATGGGCAAGCATTGTTATTGTTCGAATAATTTCCATATTTTTGTAGTTACGGCCCATGTCGGTTACGAAAGACCGGTCAACCTTTAACGTATCGATAGGGAAAGTATGAAGATAACTTAGAGATGAATAGCCTGTGCCGAAATCATCCACACAGACTTTGATATCCAGTTCCTTGAGTTGATTGAGCATTTCTATTGATCGGGGAGCGTTTTCCATTAACACACTCTCTGTAATTTCCAACTTAAGGTTCTCTGCTTTTAGACCCGAGTTTTCAAGGTTATCCAATACGCCTTTCACCAGGTTTGGATCAGTGAACTGTCTACCTGAAAGGTTGATGCTCAGCTCTAGCGGCTTGTCTTGGTCTCTCTCATTATTCCAGTACAAAGTCTGAAGACATGCTTGATATAAAACCCACTGTCCCAGTTCATAAATCAGACCGGTTTCCTCGGCCAATGGTATGAACTCACTGGGCGATATATTGCCTCTTATTCTATGTTTCCATCGGAGTAAGGCTTCAAACCCGCTTATGCTGCCATCACGAAGAGATATGATTGGCTGGTAATGAATCGACATTTCGTTGCGGTCTAGAGCACGTCGCAGATCGGTGTCGAGATCGATTGGTGAAATAGGGGATCGACGAAAGTTTTTATCAAATAACACACTTTTTGACTTCCCTAACCTTTTGGCTTTGTACATTGCCAATTCTGCATCGCGCAGGATTTCCTCCGGGCGTTCGTAGTCGATATTTGAATAGGCAATCCCCATTGATCCCGAACTAAAGACTTCTTTGTCACCTAATGAAAAAGGCTTAGAAAGTGCAGACTGGATTTTTTCTGCCATTTCGGTTGCCTGGTCAACGTTATTAATGTCTTCCATTAAGATTGAATATTCGTCGCCGCCAAGCCGGGCTACAGTGTCACCTGGTTGAACGGAACCCTTTAGCCTATTGCCGGTTAGAATTATTAGTTCATCACCGTGAACATGTCCTAAACTCTCATTGACTAGTCGAAATCTGTCCAAATCGATATAAATTACGGCGAATTGTAATTTTGGATTTCTTTCCCGTTTCTTCAAAATCTGTCTTATACGGTCTAGAAATAATGTTCGGTTAGCCAGCCCGGTAAGCATATCATGGAGTGCGTCATGTATCGATTTTTCTTCTGACAATTTTTTATCAGTAATATCAGTTTGAGAACCTGCTACCCTATATGCTTTTCCGTTGCTGTCCCTAACCGCTAATCCCCGGATTAACATCCACCTGTAGGTCTCATTGAAATGTTTGATCCTGTATTCGACTTCAAAACTCGAAGTGTCGTTATTCAGGTACGCGTCGAGCATCGTTCTTAATCGGTCTTTGTCTTCTTCGTGTATCCTATCGAACCATTCATCTGGTATCTGACTAATTTCGTTTTCTTCAAAACCAAGCATTTGTTTCCATCGGGGCGAGAAGAAAATCTTCCCTGTTCGTAAATCCCAATCCCAAAGCCCATCATTAGCCGCAGCCATTGCCAGGACATATCTTTCATTTTCTTCCTGGAGCGTTTCCTTTGATGCGTTTGTTTTTGTTCTACTCATAAAGGACCAATCATCCTAGGTTTTAGGCATCGAGACGAGGGGGGTCGTCGCNAATTTGTCATCTCTTCTATCAATTTCCTACAGTAAAATATCAGCTTTTTCATGGATTTGTCACTGAAATCCTTTGAACTCTTTCATCTTTTGATTGCGGACGACTTTTGCATAGTAATGCCACAGCAGATGGGCAGCTGTACTTCGAAATGGCTTCCAGGCAATGCTTATCTCATCCATTTGTTTGGGTTTTGNACGAGTATTCAACTTCTTAAATGATTTAGTGGCCTCTTGGAGAGCAATATCCCCACTTGGCCAAATATCTGGACGTCCTAAACAAAAAATCAGAAATATAGACGCACTCCACTCCCCAAACCCAGATAGTCGCATGATATATTTTTTTGCGTTATTGTCATCCATCGAAAACATAGCATCGATTTCGAAGGTTCCATTCATCATATGCTGACATAAGTTTAATGCCGCGGTTGATTTTGATCTAGTGAACCCAATATTCCGNAGGCCNTNTTCACCAAGCCTTATTATATTATTTGGGGAAATATCATGTAATTGTTCAGTAAATTTTTNCCAAATAGAACTCGCTGCTGCAAGTGAAATTTGCTGGGAAACTANAATGTGTATCAGAGTCGCAAGGTTGGGAGNTCGATGCCGTTCCTCGGGAAGGCCTATNTNACTNATTAATTTTTTGAAGTCCGCGTCAACTTTTGCCAGTGCTTGGGCGTCACCGATAATATCCAACTCCATCTTACATCTCACATATTATGAAAAGTNTATAAGACTGTGCTTAATTTAAGAGTTAATAGGTATTTATGAAAGTCTATAGGTTAGTTATGTTTACAAAGGCATTGAATATTTTTCAGGAGGACGATTGTGACAGAGCTTCATGAACTATCTGCGATAGAATCTGTGGCAAAGATTAAATCGGGTGATTTAAAGGCCGAACAGCTGGTGCGTTCATGTTTAGAGAGAATAGAAGANCGAGATTCTATCGTTAGGGCATGGTCACATTTAGATAAAGATAAAGTTATTGCTGAAGCGGTTAAATCTGATAAAGCGGGAAATCCTGGTCCTCTTAGCGGGCTGCCGGTTGCTGTAAAAGATATAATGGATACATCGGATATGCCAACCACTTATGGGTCCACAATATATGGAGGCCATCAGCCTTCCGAAGATGCTGATTGTGTGAAAAATGTCCGGGGCAATGGCGGTATTATAATTGGCAAGACAGTTACAACGGAATTTGCTTGGCGTAACCCTGGAAAAACTAGGAATCCTCATAATACAAAACATACACCTGGAGGGTCATCTAGTGGGTCAGCTGCTAGTGTAGCCGACATNCAAGTTCCACTCGCATTTGGAACACAAACAGCAGGATCAGTAATACGTCCTGCAGCATATTGCGGAGTTGTTGGCTACAAGCCAACTTTTGGAACTCATAATAGAAAGGGGGTAAAAGAACTTTCCGCATACCTTGACACCGTTGGCACCTTTGGGAGAAATGTNTCAGACGTATCCTTTTTCGATTATGTGTTGAGGGGGAAAAAAGTTCCTGATCTTAGTTATTATGATAATCGACCTCCTGTAATTGGACTTATGATACCCTTTCGTATCGAGGCTAACGAAGAAGCTCTTACGGCTTATGAGGGTGTATATAAAAAAGCGGAGAAAGCTGGTGCATCCCTCATAGATATTCCCTCTTCGATGTCATTTGAAAGCTTGGCTGACTTGCAAACAGTTATTATGACGGGAGATGCGGGAAAGTCATTATCATGGGAGTATGAGCACCATCCAGAACGCCTAATTAGATTTTATCGCGATAGTATTGCTACTGGGAGGGCTATCGGGGAATCATCGCTGAAGCAATCGAAACAGCTCGCCGACGACGCTAGAACGCGTGAAGCCAGTATCTTTAAGAAAGTGG
The DNA here is from genome assembly GCA_002701455.1 of Rhodospirillaceae bacterium. Lineage (GTDB taxonomy): Bacteria > Pseudomonadota > Alphaproteobacteria > Thalassobaculales > Thalassobaculaceae. The sequence goes on along the minus strand of NZVJ01000092.1, from coordinate 24,968 downwards.
ATATTATTTTAACANTTCCAGCGGGCGGCGAGGCACCGGAGGGCATAGGTTTTACGGGAGATCCATTGTTTAATAGAGTTTGGACTCTCCTTGGTTGGCCGTGTATCAGTCTCCCAGTGGAATTNGGTCCAGGTGGTTTGCCGCTTGGAGTTCAGATNGTGGGTTCTACCGGGGAGGATGCAAGAGCGCTTGCTGGCGCGGCTTGGCTAGAAAAANTTTTAACAAACAACTAAAATTTAGTTGGGGCGCNAGGATGAAGGGGTTTGATAAGAAGAGTGTTTTCGTAACCATCTATTTAGTAGGCTTGTTAATTGTTGCANTTGGGTATTTCTTTTTTGGAGACGCATCCACCTATAAAATTAGCCCTGAGCTNACAACTATTGANCNCGAAAAAANACAAAAGTGAAGCNGTTAANCTCCAGTGGCNNNGGGNGATAATCGTTTTNTAAAGTTTTAGAGTAATCAGTTTGCCGGCTTCACTTACAATTTGAAGTTTGAGGAAACATAATCTATTAAACGGGCGACAGATTGATCAATACTTTCCTCTCCTGTATCGATAACCAACTCCGCTTCGTTTGGCTCCTCATATGGTGCGGATATTCCGGTAAAATCTTCTATTTCACCTCTTCTCGCTTTGGCATAAAGACCTTTTGGGTCTCTCGTCTCACAAGTCGATAGATCGGCTTTGACAAATACCTCATGGAATAAGTCGGGTGCTATAGCACGTACACGGTCCCGATCGTCTCTGTAAGGCGAAATGAACGCTGTGATCACTAAAATTCCCGCATCCGCAAACAGTTTGGCGACTTCTCCAATTCGGCGAATGTTTTCAGTTCTATCCTCTGGTGCAAAGCCCAGGTCAGCGGATAAACCGAAACGTATATTATCGCCATCTAACACGTACACCTGATATCCTTTTTGAAAAAGTTGCCGCTCGGTCTCTAAAGCAATGGTCGATTTACCAGCACCAGATAATCCAGTTAGCCAAATTATGCCACTTTGGTGTTCATTCACGGACGCTCGAGTGCTCTGATCAACCTTCGAGGCAACCACTTCAATATTTTTTGANACAACATCATAACGACCGCGCTGATCGGGATACCCTTCCATAGAGATAATACCACCCCCAACGGTTTCATATTGGTCTATAAGTNNGAAGCGGCCCATTTTGGCATTGACGTCATGTGGGTCTAANACNACTGTCCCCTTAGAACGGATTGTAACGTCACCAATTTCATTTCGNTTTATATTATTAGCNGGTAAAGGCTCNAGGCTCTGCGTATCAANACATTTCTCAATNGATTGGATTTCAACCGAGTATTCTGATGTAGCAAGTTTAAGGGTCATCCTTTGAGATATTAGGAGTGGTTTTTCTGACAGCCAAAACAAACGAGCTTTAAAAACGTTTGTTTCAATTGGCGGCGATTTGAGGTCGCTGGCAATGTGTCCGCGTTCAACAAAAATTTGTTCGTCTAGCGTAAACGCGACAGATTCACCGGCAGCTACTTTCTCGCTTGTCTTTGTCTCGCCCCAAGTTTCGAAAGAAGAGATACGGGCTGTTTTATTTGAAGGAGAAAAAAGCACTTTGTCTCCAAGTGATAGGGTCCCTGTTTCGACACGTCCTGCCAGGATTCGACGGTCATCAAATTTATATATNTCTTGTATTGGTAGACGAAGAGGTGCATTGGTAAGCGGTGGTTTCTGTTCTATTGAGTCAATCGCTTCAACAAATGTTAGGCCTTCATACCAAGTCATATGCTTAGAGACGGTGGTAAGCCCCTCGCCCTCGCGCGCAGAGGCGGGAATGATGTTTTGGGCATGCATCCCAATCTGATTTAAATATTTAGCCAGTGTTTCACTAATCTGTTTGAATATCTTTTGGTCGTATTGAATCAAGTCCATTTTGTTAACAACTACAGCAATGGAATTAAATCCAAGTAATTTCAGCAGGTAACAATGCCGGCGCGATTGTTCTTGGAGGCCTTCGAATGCGTCAATAACTATGATCCCCGCATCTGCTTGGGCGGCTCCAGAAATCATATTCTTTAAAAACTCCTTGTGTCCGGGAGCGTCTATAATCACGTAAGCTCTTTTGGAAGATTTGAACGGAATTTGCGTAAAATCGATTGTAATGCCTTGGTCCCGCTCTGCTTGAAGCGAGTCTAAAAGAAAAGCATATTCGAGNGGCATTCCCCTGCGCTCAGACATTTNTTGAATAGATTTNATTTTCCCATCGGGCAGCAGGTTGCTATCGTGNAATAGCCTTCCAACTAAAGTAGATTTTCCATGATCTACATGTCCCGCTATAACGAGTTTNACNGGGTTCTTGTTTTTTTCNTCTAAAACCATTGGTCTACATGTAACCTTTTACCCGCAGTCGTTCAAAGGCATCTTCACTTTCATGATCCATGGCCCGCCCCGATCTTTCCGCAATCTTGGTGGTCTCCAGCTCGCTAATAATTTGTTCAACATTTGTGGCGTTACTATTAACTGGGTAGGTTATATCCTGATCACCAAGAGAGCGATACCGCTTACCGGCTCTTGAAAAATATAACGGNACAACGGGAATATTTTCTCTCTGTATGTAGCGCCAGATATCCAATTCTGTCCATGCTAGAAGGGGATGAATTCTTATATGAGTTCCCGACGGAAAGTCTGTCTTATATTGATCCCAAAATTCTGGTGGCTGGTCCCTGAAGTTCCAATCTGCCTCTAGGCCTCGCGGGCTAAACACTCTTTCTTTAGCTCTTGTCCCTTCTTCATCCCGCCGGATACCTGCAATCACTCCCTCTAATTCCTGGTCGTTGATAAGAATTTTTAATGCTTCNGTCTTTCTTGCTGCGGAACGAGATGCNGGGGGCAATGTTTGATCGATGGTTTCAAGCGGTGGGCAGTCTTGCACNATCAGATTTAAATTCCATTCTTTCGAATAACGCTCCTGGAACGCATACATTTCGGGAAACTTTTTGCCTGTATCACAAAATAGGAGAGGGAAAGGGATATTCCCACAAAAAGCTTTTTTTGCTAGCCAAACCATGACATTCGAGTCTTTGCCCAGAGACCACAAAAGCCCCAATTTTTGAAATTTAGCGAATGCTTCACGGAATATGAATATACTCTGCGATTCTAAAGTGTCTAAATGATCCATGGAACATATCCAAACTTTTTCATGGTTTTACGATCCTTAAACCAAGAAGTCAAAGGTGTGATCTTTGATGGGTTCTANCTTGCAACACGGTTTGAACTTTGCACAATAAGGTTTCTGAAGGAACAATCATGGGAGACAGAAAATGGATTTAGGGATAGCAGGAAAAAAAGCTATAGTGTGTGGTTCGAGTAGAGGNCTTGGAAAAGGTTGCGCGGAAGCCTTGGCAAGAGCGGGATGTGTCGTAGTCGTAAATGGTATTGATCCTAGCAGGTTATCTAAGACAGCCGGAGAAATAAGAAGAAACACTAANGCAAAAATTATAGAAGTGGCTGGCGATGTAACCACCCATGACGGGCAAAATGCTCTTCTAACGGCTTGCCCCGACCCAGATATTTTAATTACAAATGCAGGCGGTCCCCCATTTAAGGATTTTCGTGAACTGGAGCGTGATGCTATGTTGACAGGTGTTACATGGAATATGATTACACCTATTGAACTAATACAACGTTGTATTGATGGCATGTCCCAGCGTGGCTTTGGAAGAATTTTAAATATAACATCTGTTTCCGTTAATATGCCGGTATCAGGGTTGGATCTATCGAGCGGAGCAAGGGCAGGTTTGACAGCGTTTTGTGCCGGAGTTTGCCGTAGTGTTGCTGGTACAGGCGTAACGATAAATCATATACAGCCAGGGTTTTTTGANACCGATAGATATCAGAGCAGCATAGAGAATATGGCAAATCAGCTAGGCGTCAGCCATGAAGAAGCGCATAAACAAAGAATAGGAGAAGTTCCAGCAAAAAGGGCTGGTACTCCTGAAGAATTTGGAGAAGCTGCAGCCTTTTTATGCAGTATGCATGCCGGATACATAACAGGCCAAAGCCTCTTNTTAGACGGTGGTCTATACAATAGCTCGTTTTAGTTTGTCTCGCTTTAGCTGAGGAATTGATATGCCAAATGAAAAATCGTTTGATGTCATAATTCGTGGAGGTACTGTAATTGACGGTTCAGGCAGTGATCGTTTTCCTGCTGATATTGGTATTGTTGACGACAAAATAAAGGCAATTGGTCCTTTGATGGAAGCGGAGGGTGGCAGAGTTATAGATGCTGCCAATAAAATCGTTGCCCCAGGGTTTATTGATGTCCACACTCACGATGACCGTATCTTGTTAGCTAAACCCTCAATGGATATGAAAGTTAGCCAGGGCGTTACCTCTGTAGTTGTTGGAAATTGCGGTATCAGCTTAGCNCCGCTCGTTGCNGAGGATCCGCCACCGCCATTAGATTTAATTGCTGAGCCTGGAGAGTGCCGTTTTGCAACTTTCTCAGAATTTTTAGGTGCTTTTGATGATGGTCCCGCGGCAGTTAATGCTGCGTTCCTTGTAGGCCACTCCACGTTGAGGGTTGGAGTTATGGATTCCCTTGANAGGGCGGCCTCGTCTAGGGAAATAAACAAGATGAGGACGCTTTTGGACGAAGGCCTTTCGAGCGGCGCAATAGGGTTTTCCACTGGTTTGTTTTATAAACCAGCTTTTATGGCNCCTACCGAGGAAGTAATCGAAATTGCATCTGCATTGAAATCTCATAANGCGAAATATGTCACGCATATGCGCGATGAAGGTGATCACGTTATTCGCTCCCTTGAGGAAACTTTCCAGATCGGACGTGAGGCAACCTCTCCTGTCATTGTTTCGCATCACAAGGTGCATGGGAGATCAAATTTTGGCCGATCAAAGGAAACGCTTGCTTGTTTTGATAAACATTTATCCGGCCATCATCATGGAATAGCTTTTGATGTTTATCCTTATATTGCTTCGTCTACAGTCTTAAAAAATGATTCCATTCAAGTCGCAGAACGGGTTTTAATAACGTGGTCGAAGGCGCGTCCGGAGTTAGCTGGTCGAGAATTGTCGGATATTGCCGAGGAACTGAACTGCGATATTTATGAGGCCGCCGCGCAATTACAGCCGGCTGGTGCTATATATTTTGCGATGTCTGAAGAAGATGTCCAAAGAATTCTAAAACATCCTCGCGCTATGATTGGATCTGATGGATTACCACACGATGAGCATCCACATCCAAGATTGTGGGGCACTTTCCCGCGTGTGTTAGGACATTATTGTAGAGACTTGAAATTGTTTCCGTTGGAAGAAGCAGTACGCAGAATGACCGGGTTCTCGGCAGAAACCTTTGGGCTTAAAAATCGAGGAGAGCTCAGGGAAGATTTTTTTGCGGATGTCACAATTTTTGATGAGGATAACGTTCTCGATGCTGCCGATTTTGAGTGTCCAACTAGGCCCGCGAAAGGGATAGAATGTGTATTAGTAAATGGTAGAGCGGTATGGGAAAACGGNACTGCCACTGGAAACCGTCCAGGGCGAGCCCTTCGTCATGGTTCTTGACTTGTTTAATTTCCACCTCTGATCTTAAAGACGTTTGCCTTTAATTTCATAAGGCCGGAATCCTTATCGGGTTAGCAGATTCGTACGCCCCACTCGCGGCAAGGACTTTGTCGTCACAGTTCATCGGCCCTACAATCTGCAGCCCGGCGGGAAGACCATTCGAGCACAGACCACAAGGTATGGAGGCTGCCGGATGTCTCCCTAGATTGAATGGGTAAGAAAAAGGTGTCCATCTAGTCCAGCGATCCATTTTTGAATCNTTGGGGAACTCGACCCCAGCGTCAAATGCTGTAATCGGGAGGGTGGGCGTTAGAAGCAGGTCGTATTTTTCAAAAAAGTTATTNAATTTAGTTCCAGCAACTTCNCGTTCACTAACGGCATCGAGATATTGATTCAAATTTATTTCAGCGCCTTCAAGGCCTACTTCTCTGAATCCAGGATCAAGCTGCTCTAGCTCNCTCTGAGTCATATTTTTTTGGAGTCTTGCGGCTCCTGCATACCAAAAAATTTTAAAGAGGTCGTGCTGATCGCCTAAACCGGGGTCTGCTTCCTCAACTTTAGCGCCCATCGAAGCGAATGAATGTGCGGCTGCTTTTACAAGTTCTGCTATTTCTGGATCGACAGTTGCATGACCCAAGTCTGGACTGAAAGCTATTTTCCATCCCTTTACCGATTTATTTGTATAATAGTCCCAATTTGTTTGCGAAGGTGGAAGAGAGTACCAATCACGCGCGTCGGCCTCTGCCATTACAGTCAACATTAATGCGGCATCGCTAACTGTGCGCGTCATAGGGCCTTGATGGGATAAAGTTCCAAAGCCACTAGCCGGCCACGTAGGGACCCTGCCAAAAGTAGGCTTAAGTCCATAAATTCCCGTGTAGCCGCTCGGCATCCGNATCGACCCGCCNCCGTCGGAACCATGATGCAATGCGCCTAGGCAGGCAGCTGCAGCTGCAGCTGCGCCACCTGAGGAACCGCCAGGGGTCTTGGCCGGGTTCCATGGATTTCTAGTAATGCCAGTTAGNGGACTGTCTGTTACCCCTTTCCAGCCAAACTCTGGGGTGGTCGTTTTACCCAGAAGNACTGCGCCGTGTTCTCTTAAACGAGCAACTAGCGGCGCATCATTCTCCCATGAACCNTCGTCGCTTGTTGTTAACGATCCTCTCCTTGTTGACCAGCCTTTGGTGTCTACAAGGTCTTTAATAGTAGTGGGAATGCCGTCTGTCAGGCCGCAAGGACTTCTTCTCACCCAGCGTTCCTCTGACTTCCTTGCATCGGCGAGAGCTTTTTCAGGGTCTACAATTCGAAAAGCATTAAATACGGGATTGAACTTTTCTATTCTGGCTAAAACGGCCTCAGTTGCCTCAACTGGAGATAGCGTTTTATTTTGAAAAGCGACTANAAGTTCTGTCGCTGAGAAAAGTGCTGGATCATTTTTCATAATTTTTCACCTCAGACGGATTAATAGTTCAATACCATATTCCGAAAATTTCCTTTAATTTTCTTTCGCAGGTACTTTGATTCGGTTTTCTACTGGAGTACAGGCACCACTCAGCATTTGTTGAAAAAGATTTTCTTTACAGGCTGCCCAGGGACGTTCAATTCCCTCATCGGTATTGGACTGATAAATCATGGCAATGGCTAAAACAGCGAAAATAGCGGCGAGAATCCACATTGACCGACTCACGTATTCCTCCCTCTTGAAGTTATTAATTGATTAAATTCATTCTAAAAATTCGTTGATATAGTTTGGCAGCTCTGCATCTTTTACTTCGCGTTCTGAAATAGCCCGACCCTTAACAGAGATTCCGGCTTCGTGCACTGTGTTTGGGTTTCCAGATACCAGTGGGTGCCACCAATAAAGATCTTTCCCCTCGTAGATTAGTCTATAGGCGCAAGTGGAAGGCATCCAATGGAGTTCCTCCACTAACCTAGGAGATAATATTACGCAGTCTTCAACTAGTTTTTTCCGGTTGTTATAATCACCGCAGCGGCAGCTATCGCAATCCAACAATTTGCAGGCCACTGTTGTATAATGTAAGTCATCCGAAAGATCGTCGATCAATTTTATAAGGCAGCACTTTCCGCAGCCATCGCAAAGAGCTTCCCATTCGGAAGACGACATTTGCCGAAGCGTTTTAGTTTTCCAAAAGGCATTCTGTTCGGTCGGATGACCCACTGNACTTAATCCCGATAGCTTGGATCAATCTTATCGATTTTTCTCATCAGAGCGGCGAATTCCAATTGCCCNGGGTCTACTTTATTAGAATTTAGGAANTGATCTCTATCCGCACCTGATTTTGCNGCAACATTNTCACTTAGCGTGTTAAGTGTCCCAGCCGCACCAGCGTCTACTTGTATTTGACAAGACCTCTCGAGTGCATGAAGTCGTATAAAGGCATCNGCTACCGTCTTTCCAACTGTTAGGAGGCCATGGTTTTTTAATATCATGGCTTTATGTTCACCAAGTGATTCCAAAAGACGTTCTCGCTCGTCTAAAAATAAACTAGGTCCCTCATATTCGTGATATGCAAGACGTTTATAGAAACTTGTTGAAAACATACTAATAGGCAGAAGCCCTTCTTCAGTTCCAGCAACTGCCATACCTTCACGGGTGTGAGTGTGCATTACTACTTGGTTCTCTTCTGAATGTTTCATATGTATCGCGGAATGAATGATAAACCCGGCATGATTAATTTNGAAAGGGGTATCATCTATGACGTTTCCATCAACATCTATTTTTACTAAATTTGAAGCCGTTATTTCATCGTAATTCAGACCATAAGGATTAATTAGNAAATGTGGTTCAGGACCCGGGACTCTTGCCGTAAGGTGCCCGTATATCAATTCGGTCCACCCAAAATAATCAACTAGCCGGTACGCTGCAGCCAGTTGGACACGCAGATCCCACTCGGTGTCGGTCATGTTTGATCGGTCTACTTTAAAATCAACTGGAAGATGGTTCATTTTGTTTCTCCCTTNATGAATTTTTCTAGCACTGGAATAAGATAGCCTTTAAATACTTCTGGATTTTCACTCATTGGAAAATGGCCAACTTCGCTCATAATCACAGATTTTGCTCCAGGAATTCTGCTGGCTGTATCAACTGTAGCTTCTGGAGTACAAGAGTAGTCGTATTCCCCTGTCATAAGATAGACTGGACAAAGTTTGGTGTCTATAGCCGCACTGGTATGAGTATAATCAGAGTCAGTTCTAAAGAAGTGCATGTCACCCTTAAATACTCCACTTCCACTTTGATAATAGTGCCATAGAGTTTCCCATTTATACTCGTCGGGGCTTTGAGGAGCACATAACCCAGAAACTAAACCAACGCAAAAATCTCCATTTGCGAAATTTGGGTGACTGGTCCATGAGTTGTCATACCAAGGGGCAGGCCGGTCCGACCCCTCTAATCCGATAACGCCCAACAGCCTTGTTCCTAATTCGTAGGCTAAGCGGATAACAACNCGTCCTCCCATTGAGCAGCCCATGATAACAGGTTTTTTTAAATCCAGGGCTTCGATGAAATTTTTTATGATAGCAACNTAGAANTCACTCGTAAGTCTATATTCTTTATCTTGCCAACCCACNGGCGGTGTTGATTTACCATGCCAGGGCATGTCAAAAGCTATAATTCTAAAATTTTTTGTGATCTCTGGATCACACATCAAATGCCGAAATTGGCTAGAGTGGGCCCCAGCAGTGTGCAGGCAAATCAGCGGTATACCATTTCCGCTTTCTTCAAAGTAAATTCGGTAATTTTTCCCTTCCTCCTCAAGANTAATATATCTGCCAACTATTGGCTCCAGCTTCCCCATTCAAATTTACCCTTCGTTCCAAAAACGCGGCTTGCTGATGACATCCTTGATGAACCGAATATGTGAGAGCAAAATATTTGTGTTGCCTTCAATTTTACAATGTCCAAAACGGTTCATCGCAAAAATATCATGAAAACCNGGTTCCGGATGTTTTTGCCAAAATTTTGACCACGTGATTTGTGATGCNCGAATAGCAAGATCCCAGTGTCGCATTAAGAACTGGCCGGATACGATATTAGCTACCATTCCCGACTCTATACTTATAAAATATTCACTATCATCGATACTAATTAGGAGAGTTAGGCTGCAGTTCTTTCCCCTCTTTACCAGCATCTTATCGGTATTTACAGCGTCGGCTAGTTTTTCAAACATTGCAATTCTGTCAGTAATATTGGNTTNTTAGGTTAAATTAACTTGAAAACTGTTCATCTTGTGAGAGCGTGAATTCGCTATTTCTTATTCGGTCTGGCCACTCTGCTACCATTTCAGCTACGGGTTCTTCACCGTAATGCTCAATCATATCGGTTAGGGCGGCGAAGATTGCAGATGAAGCAACCATCTCGGCTGATACTCCTTGCGATAATGCGTCTTCCCATGCTTCTAAAATGATCTGCAAAGCAAGCTGCTTTTGTTCGTCTTCCGGCAGGGGGGTGTCTTCTTGCGACATTTTGTATTATTCACTTCATAACTGTTGCTAGGTTGTGGTCCCTTAAGGCACTTTATAAGTATGAGAGCAAATACCCAAAAGGCACAACGTTTTTTTCGGCCAAATCCTCCTGAACCNATTTCAGACCTATCNGTAGACCTTGACCCCGTTATTTCNTTTTTTGAAGANGGGACGGTTTTCTCNGAAAAACTTAATGCATTTTATCTAGCGGATCCTCATTTAGTTAACAGCCAACAAAATAGTTTTTTGAGGCATACATTATTTGAGCAAAAGAAAAAAACCCAAGATATTCTTTCTATGGCGGAAATTGGTTTTGGCTTAGGNTTGAATTTTGTCATGCTGCTAAAAAATTGGGATGCAATATTTGGTAAAGGAAAACGGCTACACTACTTTGCGATTGAGAANTTCCCTTTGAGTAAGAATAACTTACAACTTGCGCAAAAGAAATTTCCGCATCTGGCAAAGGAGTANCAGGAGTTAATAGACNNCTATCCGCCTATACATACNGGGTTTCATCGAATATGGNTAAGNTCAGGAACGATTTCTCTAACACTCATATTTGAACCAACTTTGGGAGGNTTGTGTCAGATTGAAGGAAGTTTCGACGCATGGTTTTTAAGCCAATTTTCATGTCAATCTGTTCCAGATAATTGGTCTCCGGAGGTATTTGTAGAAATAAGCCGTCTGAGTCGTCGCGATACTCTGGTTTGTTCCTGCCACACTGAACTATTGGTGGATNTTGAATTAAAAAAGATTGGTTATAAGNCTGTCGGAAAAGCAAGCTATGGTTCNCAACCAATTTTGAAAATTGGCCGAATTTGTGCTGACAATGANCTATCTCTGATACCGCCCTGGTTTACNCCNCCCGCGCCAATAGAAAATAATGCCAAAATAGGTATTTTAGGAGCTGGNATTGCNGGCGTATCAATCGCTAAGGCGCTCCGGCTCCGTGGACTCCATGCAGAAATAATTGACGATAATGCTTTCATTGATGGAGCTTCTGTTCTTCCTGTTGCGCTGATCTCGCCAACGATTACTGAAAAGGCAAATGAGGTTAGCAGGTTTTATGATAGGGCCTACCGAAGCGTGCTCTCTTCTATTGAAGATTTAGATATGGAATGGCTGAACCGTGGGGTGCTGAAAATCAAACGAGAACCNGTTATCTCGAGACAAATAAAAGCATTAAACCGTCGGAAAAATCTATGGGATGGGGCTGCTCTCAAACTGACCGCAGAAGAAATCCGGAGTAAAATCAACATTGATTTTTCTGGTCACGGTATATGGTTTGAAGAGGCTGGTACATTATCGCCGGCTGAGTATTTGTCCAGGCTGATGGATGGACATCAGTTAATTGAGCGGCAAAAAGTGACTCACATAAATTTTAAAAACGGTAAATGGATTTTACTTTCAGAAGAAAAGCGGGAGTTATTGAGCCTGGATGTTTTAATTGTTGCAGCGGCATTGGGTACTAACAAGTTCGCCTGTACCAAACATATTCCATTGGTTGGCATCGGAGGGCAGCTATCCTTAGTAGCTTCTACTTCGGCAAGTGCGGCACTTACTGCAACAATTCTCGGCAAAAGCTATATTACACCCGCTTTTGGTAACCTGCATGCTATTGGTTCTACTCACATTCGTGAAACAGAATNTGATAGTTTGGACACCTTTNGTCTTGCGGCTGAAGGACATCGTGAAAATTATAGGAAATTGGATCCGGTGNTCCAAACACTTCTAGTAAATAATGATATTCATAACTGGAAAGGCTACACTGGAAGGCGAGCGGCAACGCCAGACCGGCTTCCCTGCGTTGGACCTGTTGTTGACCCTAAAGTTTTCAAAGAAGAATTTGCTCGGTTACGTCATGGCCCTAGAGGTCAGTTCCCCAAAGCACCCACTTATCAGCCAAATCTTTTTGTTGCTGCCGGGTTTGGTTCGAGAGGATTTCTTACGGCTGAGCTTTCATCTGAAATTCTTGTGAGTCAGATGTTAGGCGAACCTTGGCCAGTGGAACGTTCAGTAGTTTTATCCCTATCGCCCTCTAGGTTTTTATATAGGGAACTGCGATCCCACAAATAAACGCGGTTCACTAACGTGCCGTTAATCCGCCGTCGATTACTAAGCCTGACCCTGTCATGAAACCAGAATCATCGGATGCCAGAAATACAATGCCGTTAGCTATATCCTCAGGTACTCCAAGACGGCCAATTGGGTGTGCAGCTAGTGCAGTCTGCTTAGATCGTTCTATGTCGTTTGTGCCGAATTGTTTGGCTCGGGATACAAATGTTTGCTCTCCCATATCGGTAATAACAACTCCTGGATGAACGGAATTTACTCTTATTTTATAGCCTTTACGAGAAAAGTTTAGTGCTGTGGATTTCGTAAATAATGTGACGCCGCCCTTGGTCATCGAATATAAGGGGTCGAGCTCCGAGCCTACTAAACCTGCTATTGACGCTGTGTTGACAATAGCGCTCCCTTGTGGGCTTGCTGCTCCCCTCTCCGCAAGAGCTTCTGTTGCTACTTTTGTGCCCAGCCACACACCAGTCATATTAACTGANACAAGGCGATTCCAATCATCTAGCGAAACATCTGAAAAATCTCTACCAAGAAAAAGTCCAGCATTGTTGGCTAAAATATCTAATCCGCCGAAAGATGATTGAGCGAGATCCACCGCTCGCTCCCAATCTTCCTCCATAGTNACATCTAATCGGANGAAACTAGCGTTGGGACCAAGGTTNTCTGCCAGCTCTCGTCCTTGTTTCTCTATTATGTCTCCAATGATTACCTTCGCGCCAGCTTCAACCATTAATTTTGCAGTAGCAGCACCGATACCTCGACCGGCACCAGAAATAAGCGCAATTTTTCCATCTAAGCGGTTCAATTTCTTACTCCTTTTATTTAAACGTCCTTAAAAGTCGCTGGTAATTGATTATTGAGCGGCATTGTCGCTTTTTGATTTTGTATTCATAATCTGAACTATCTTTGAAATATAAATTATGTTCCACAAAAAGTCTGCTTAATTTCTTCTTCTGGCTTCGGTGGTTNGGATAAGTGTTTCAAGCGAGGGTTTTCTCCAAATGGATTTGTTACTGCGGATAACATTTGCTCTAAGGGTTCATAGTCCTCTGCCTCAATAGCGAAGTCGATAACACGTTGTATCTGNTGGTTCCTTGGAATAAATAGTGGATTTATTTTATTCATATCTCCCAAAGTTTCATCTAATGGTTTCGCTTCTTCAGTAATTTTTGCTTCCCATTTGGCTGACCAGTCTGAAAATTTGTCGCTAAGTNCTAACTTATTGTCTGTTTCGGCGTTGAAAGCTTCGGGGGTTGTGATAAGTTTTGGCAGGTTTCGAAAGGTATTAGTAAAATCTGCTTTTGTCTCGGACATAAAGTCAAGTAACTGGAAAGCTAAAGATAAGTTTGCTTCNTTATGCTCCAGCCCAATTTTCTGACACAAACCGGTATGAAAATGTTTTTCAAATCTCTGCCAGTANGTTTCAAGTACCTTGCGCGCTTTGGCAGTGGCTTTTTCTTTATCTGGATCAATAGTACAAAGTAGGGTTTCAGCGAATCGGCTCAAATTCCATAATCCAATAGCGGGCTGTTGATTATACGCATATCGTCCTACGGTATCGATTGAGCTAAAAACTTTACTCGGNTCAAAATCATCCATAAAAGCACAGGGGCCGTAGTCTATNGTCTCCCCGGCTATGGAGGAGTTATCGGTATTCATTACTCCATGGATAAAGCCCACCAACATCCAGGAGCTTATTAATTCTGCTGTTCTTTCCACAACGCTTCTAAGTAATTCAACATATGGGTTCGAGTTTTCTCCCGCATTNGGATAGTGGCGATTTATGGCATAATCAGCCAGNAGGCGGATTGCGGCATCATCCTTTTGTCCGTAAAAATATTGGAAAGTTCCTACTCGTATGTGGCTGGAGGCAACTCGCGTTAAAATTGCCCCAGGTTCCATTCTTTCTCGCGCTATTAGTTCACCCGTTGTAACCATCGCTAGAGACCGGGTGGTAGGTATCCGGAGTGCGGCCATCCCTTCACTAACCAGATACTCNCGTATCACTGGCCCCACACTCGCTCTTCCGTCACCCATTCGGGAAAACAAGGTTGGGCCCGAACCCTTTAGCTGTATATCGCGTCGTGCTCCGCTTTCATCTATCACTTCTCCAATTAATACAGCTCTTCCATCTCCGAGCCGGGGCACCCAATTTCCAAATTGGTGGCCAGCATAAACCATNGCTATTTGTTTTGATTCTTGAGGTGCGGCGTTGCCAGCCAATATATCTAAATCTCGCGCTTCAACGGTGGACGGGTCCATTCCAAGCTCTTTTGCTAAGCTTCTGTTCAACTTAATCAGTTTTGGATCCGATACGGGTTTTGGAGCTATTTCCTGGAAAAAAATTTCAGGCAGCCGGGAGTAGGTATTATCCAACCTCAAATTACCAAGATGTTTTGGTCCGCTATCTGTTGAGGTCTCCAAAGTTTTTATCCCGGTATAATTAGTTTCCATAGCAAGACAAGCTCTCCTGGAATGCAAAAATAACTAAAGAAGGTATTTCAATACTATAAGCAATATAAGTCTGATAGTTGTATTAAATAACTCCATTCGAAGCAAAAACAATAATAGGTTTTTGACTCTAACTATTTTGATGTTTAAACCTGAAATCTTTAATGTCTAAGCTTTTGGACTAGAAACATTTTGCTTTTAGGGAAAATGAAATGTATTTCGGAGGCTGAGGTTAAGAACGAGGGTATGACCCCAACCACGAGGGGTTTTTCGGTAGCTGGGTCTAAAAAACTGACGAGTTTTGAAGTTATAAGGAGAAAAAAGAGTGAGCCGAGAGACAAAAACTAATACATCGAAAACAGCACATGACACTTTAGCAAAGAAGAGCCGAGATGAAAGTGTGATCTCTGGCGGTCATCTCGTTGCGAAAGCTCTAAAAGCTGAAGGAGTGGATACTATTTTTACACTTTGCGGCGGGCATATAATCGATATTTATGATGGATGTATCGACGAGGGAATTCGGATTGTGGATGTGCGTCACGAGCAAACAGCGGCGCATGCTGCTGACGGCTATGCTAGGCAGACAGGTAAACTCGGTTGTGTTGTTACAACGGCTGGCCCTGGGTGTACTAATGCTGTTACTGGTGTGGCGACAGCATTCAGGTCAGAGAGCCCAATTTTGCATATAGGCGGTCAGAGTTCATTAACCCAACATAAACAAGGATCTCTGCAAGACCTTCCTCACGTGGACATGATGACCCCAATTACAAAGTTTGCGTCGGGTGTTTTTTCGACGGAGCGCGTTGCAGATATGGTTTCAATGGCAGCTCGCGAATGTTTTAATGGTGCTTATGGACCGTCATACCTAGAAATTCCAAGAGATATTTTGGATGCTGAAATTCCCGTTGAGAAAGCTGTTGTCCCCAAGGCGGGAAATTATAGATCGTCTACGAAGTCAATAGGGGATCCCGCGGATATAGAGCAGCTTGCGGATATTTTAGTTGCTTCCGAACGTCCAGCTGTTTTATTTGGGCAGCAAGTTTGGGCAAGCGGGAGCCACCTATCCGCAATAGAATTTATTCGGTCACTTGATATTCCCGCCTATATGAATGGGGCAAGCCGCGGAATGCTTCCAGAAACAGATCCCCATCATTTTGATAGAACGCGGTCAGATGCGTTTAAAGAGGCCGACGTAATTCTTATTGTTGGAACTCCTTTTGATTTTCGAATGGGTTATGGCAGGCGTATTTCGAATGAGGCAACATTGGTTCAAATAGATCAGAGTTACGCCACTGTTGGAAAAAATCGTGATATCAGCTTGGGGCTTGCTGGAGATCCAGGGGCTATTCTCAAGGCTGTTGAGCAAGCCGCTTCCGGTAGGATCGATACTGGAGCTCGAAAGAGTAGACAAGAATGGATGTCTAGATTGCGCGAAATTGAAAAGGCAAAATTAGAGAAATTATTGCCAATGTTTAAGAGCGAGCAAAACCCCATTCATCCCTACAGATTAGCTTATGAAGTCAATGAGTTTCTTAAAGAGGACACAATTTACATTGGTGATGGAGGGGACATAGTAACAATATCTGCGCAAGCCGTGCGCCCTAGAGGACCTGGACAGTGGATGGACCCTGGCGCTCTTGGGTCTCTTGGTGTTGGTACTGGATTTTCCATGGCAGCAAAGTTGGCAAATCCACAAAAAGAAGTTGTTTGCCTTTACGGTGACGGATCTTTTGGAATGACGGCATTTGANATGGAGACNGCNCAGAGATTTGGTGCTCCATACCTNGCNATTGTTGGAAANAACTCAGCGATGAACCAAATACGTTATGGNCAAATAGCAAAATATGGTGAGCAGCGNGGNGGNGTTGGNAANAAACTNGGNGATGTAGANTTTTCCCTNTTTGGNAAGATGATAGGNGGATANGGAGANGANGTAAGAGAAGCTTCTGAAATCCNNCCNGCTCTTGAAAGAGCNCGCAATGCTATCGCCAAAACGGGNAAATGTGCTGTGGTTAATGTTTGGGTGGATCCCAACGAGTATGCCCCTGGCACCAAAGCTCAAACCATGTACAAGTAGCTGTCGGGGGAATCATTATATGCAAGCCCTCAAGGGAATAAAAGTTTTAGACTTCACGCACGTTCAGTCTGGACCAACCTGCACTCAGCTGCTGGCGTGGTTTGGAGCGGACGTCATAAAAGTCGAAAGGCCAGGNTCTGGTGATCCCACAAGGGGTCAATTAGTNGATGTCCCAGGAGCAGACAGTTTATATTTTACAATGCTCAATCACAATAAACGCTCTTTAACTCTCAACACAAAAAATGAAACAGGAAAGGGNATTCTAGAAAAGCTAATCAAAACGTGCGATGTTTTAGTTGAAAATTTTGCGCCTGGAGCTATGGAACGTATGGGGTTCGGCTGGGAAGATATTCAAAAATTGAACCCGCGGATGATAATGGCTTCTGTAAAGGGGTTCGGTCCTGGACCATATGAAGATTGTAAGGTCTATGAAAACGTTGCTCAATGCGCAGGTGGAGCAGCGTCAACCACGGGATTTTTAGACGGACCGCCAACTGTGACTGGAGCGCAGATCGGNGATAGTGGAACAGGGCTGCACTTAGCTCTAGGAATTGTCACGGCGTTATACCAAAGACATGAAACGGGTAAAGGTCAGCGGGTTCTTGCAGCTATGCAAGACGGGGTAATAAATCTGTGCCGTGTTAAACTTAGAGATCAGCAACGCCTTGCCGCTGGCCCGCTCACCGAATATTCACAATANGGAGAGGGTATAGACTTTGGCGANACCACACCCAGAGCAGGAAATGACTCGGGTGGAGGNCAACCAGGNAGGATCTTGAAGTGCAAAGGATGGGAAACTGATCCGAATGCCTATACTTATTTCATAACTCAAGCGGCTGCTTGGCCCAAAATATGTAAGGCAATAGGTAAGCCCTCTTGGGTGGATGATCCAGAATACGCCACACCCAACGCNCGGTTGACTAGGTTGAACGAAGTTTTCGATGCAATAGAGAGTTGGACGAAGACAAAAACTAAATTTGAAGTTATGCAAATATGTAATCCACTAGATATTCCCGTTGGTCCAATTCTATCCATGAAGGAAATTTCAGAAGAGGAAAGCCTGCGAGAAACAGGAACAATAGTTGAAGTTGATCACCCCAAAAGAGGGAAATATTTGAGCGTGGGTTGCCCAGTAAAATTGTCAGATTCGCCTGCTAAAGTGGAAAGATCTCCTCTTTTGGGCGAACATACNGAGGAAATATTGAAAGGTGAACTTGGATACACCGATGAAGAGCTAGATGAAATTTTGAATAGTGGGGCTGTAGGTTAAAGATACAATTTTGTATTTCAGTCAGGCTAATTTGCAAAATATTGAACAAGGCTTGCTGGTGGAATAGATCTTTTGGGAGAATAAATCATGGTGAAAACAGACATTGAAATTGCACGTGAAGCCAGGATGCGGCCGATCCTAGAGGTAGGNGCTGGTTTGGGTATTCCAGAGACCTCACTAGATCCATACGGGCATTATAAGGCTAAAATCTCAATGGATTACGTTAAAGATCTGTCAAGCAAAGAGGATGGCAAGCTCATTTTGGTCACNGGTATCAATCCCACGCCAGCGGGCGAGGGTAAAACCACAACCTCGGTTGGATTAGGAGACGCTTTAAACCGTATTGGGAAGAAAGCCATTATGTGTCTTCGTGAGCCGAGTTTAGGGCCTTGNTTTGGTGTGAAAGGCGGTGCTGCAGGGGGTGGCTATGCTCAAGTAGTTCCAATGGAAGATATCAATCTGCATTTTACCGGTGATTTCCATGCCATTGGAGCTGCTAATAATTTATTGGCAGCGATGATTGATAATCACATTTATTGGGGAAATTCCCTCCAGTTAGATGAACGGCGAATAGCTTGGCGAAGGGCTGTAGATATGAATGATCGTGCTCTTCGTTCCATCGTCGGTTCTTTGGGGGGGGTGGCTAACGGTTTTCCTAGATCAGATGGTTTCGANATTGTTGTCGCATCTGAAATCATGGCGATTTTCTGTCTTTCAACAAGTCTTGAGGATATGCAAAGGCGTTTGGGAAATATTATTGTTGGATATACNAGAGAGAGAAAACCGGTTTANGCAAGAGATCTAGAAGCTGATGGCGCAATGACAGTGTTATTAAAAGATGCGCTGGCGCCAAATTTAGTGCAAACCCTGGAAAATAATCCAGCCTTTATACATGGAGGNCCNTTTGCAAATATAGCTCATGGCTGTAATTCAGTTATGGCAACGCAAGTTGGATTGAAGTTAGCTGATTACGTTGTGACCGAGGCNGGATTTGGAGCTGATTTGGGTGCAGAAAAGTTCTTCGATATTAAATGCCGAAAAGCTGGATTAAAACCAGCTGCGGCGGTCGTTGTAGGCACGATACGCGCACTCAAAATGCATGGTGGAGTGGCTAGAGAAGACTTAGGCAAAGAAAATNTTGAAGCTGTTCGAAATGGTGTNTCTAATATAGAGAGGCATGTGGTAAATACTCAGCAATTTGGGCTNCCTGTAATTGTNGCCTTAAACCGCTTCATTACTGATACGGACGCAGAGGTTGAGGCGGTTAAAGATATATTGGCCGAGCATGGTGTTGAAGCAATACCATGTTCTCATTGGTCGGATGGCGGTGCCGGCGCAGAGGATTTAGCCCATAAAGTAGTAGAACTGGCGGATGGAGGCACAGCAAACTTTGAACCGATTTACCCAGACGAAATGCCCTTGATGGAAAAGATAGAGACAATAGCCAGTAAAATATACCACGCGGCGAGCGTGTCTGCCCCTCAACAGGTCAAAAATCAATTAGCTGATTGGGAGAGCATGGGACTTGGACATTTNCCAATTTGTATAGCTAAGACACAATACAGTTTTTCTACAGACCCAAACGCTAAAGGGGCTCCCAGCGGGCATGAACTACCGATAAGAGAGGTAAGATTGTCGAATGGTGCGGAATTCATAGTTGCTATAGCGGGCGAAATTATGACGATGCCTGGCCTTCCCAGAGTGCCTGCAGCAACAAAAATAACACTTAATCAAGATGGAAATATTGAGGGTTTATTTTAACTCTAAACTGACTGTCACGTAGTTAGGATCTTGGCCTCGTATTCTGATTGGTACAATTGAAATTGATCTTAGAGCCACCAGAAAAGGTTGCAAAGCGACAAAACCTTAGTTGGCGCGTTTTTGATTATAGCAGTATGACTAATGGACTTGTTGCTGCAATTTTTGCGGCAACTGGTCCCCTTGTTATAATACTCTCAGTTGCAAACTCAGCTGGTTTAGAAACTAACATTGTTAATTCCTGGGTTTTTGCAGCTTTTTTTATTGGCGGAGTTTTTACGGTAATTTTGAGTTTTGCATACCGTCAGCCAATAGCTATAGCATGGACAATGCCTGGGGCTGCATTATTAATTTCAGCCTTGGACCATATGTCGTTTAGTCAAGCTGTTGGCGCTTTTTTAATAGCCGGTTTGATTATGTTCCTTCTGGGACTTTCTGGTGTCGTTCGTTGGGTAATGGCAAAATTTCCAACCAGTGTTGTTATGGCGATGGTTGCCGGTATTTTTCTTCCCTTTGCTCTCAACCTTGTTCTTGGTTTACAAGAAATCCCAATTATTTCAACTGTGTGTTTAGTGGCGTTCCTAATCCCAACAATTTTTAGATCGTTTGGAAGGTTTTGTCCGCCTATGTTCGCCGCCTTGGTAATGGGTACACTAGCAGCATGGTTATCTGGAAATGGACCTGTAATACCACCTGAACTTTCATGGATTGCTCAACCCCTTTTAATTAGGCCAGAATTTTCAGTTTCTGCGATGATTGAGCTGGTCATNCCCTTGGTAATTTCAGTTTTGGCAGTCCAAAACATACAAGGCGTTTCTGTTTTAACTGCTGCAGGATATCGTCCACCGATAAATGTTCTTACGGTTGTTTGTGGTTACGGTTCTTTCATCATGGGCGTGCTTGGTTCTGTACCAACGTGTCTTACAGGTCCAGCTAACGCAATTCTAGTATCCAGTGGCAAGAAGGGNACTCACTTTNCNGGTGCGATCTTGTTTGGGGCTCTATTCGCGGCTACCGGATTANTAGCGCCAGTTTTGACTGAAGTTGCTACCAGTATGACGCCCTATTTTATAATGGTATTAGGAGGTCTAGCCATGCTTCCTGTATTAACGACCGCATTTAAGGAAGCTTTTTGCCAGCCGAATGATCAGAATATAGAAGCCTTGCCGCCCTTAATCACTTTCATCGTGACGATAAGTAATTTCTCGGTATTGAACATAGGAGCTCCATTTTGGGGACTTATAATTGGTTATTTACTTCATCTTATCCTGAAATCGAAAAAAAATTAGTTCAAGATTTTTACTTNAATGACCTTTTTGCTCCAAGAAAAGTAATCCTAGATGGTTAGTCTAAGGCANCNTCTAAGGATGCTGATAAACAAATGGTGATATTATAATTTAGGAAGGACAGCAAACAGTTGCTTTTTTTAGTTTAGTGAACTTAAAATTGTTTATAAAATAATACCTGTGTACGGAGAAATTAATGTCGAGCCAAACCGAAATTAAAACCCCCTTTGAGGAAAAAAGTGAAAATTTTGATGCGGTGATTGTAGGGGCTGGGTTTGCAGGAATGTATATGCTGCATAAATGTCGGGCGCTTGGGNTATCCGTGCGAGTGTTTGAAGTTGGTGAGGGTGTTGGAGGCACTTGGTATTGGAACAGATACCCAGGAGCTCGGTGTGATGTGGAAAGCGTTCAGTACTCATATCAATTTGATTCCGAATTAGAACAGGAATGGACCTGGTCGGAAAAATATTCTACTCAACCAGAAATACTTAAATATGCCAATCATGTCGCAGATCGCTTTGATTTACGCAGTGACATCCAGTTTAAGACACGGGTCCTTTCAGCCGAGTATTCTAAAATAGATANNGTTTGGGTTGTAAAGACCGATAAAAGCGAAAAAATTACTACTCGATTTTGCATTTTCGCAACTGGATGTTTATCCTCCTCAAATACTCCCAAATTTGAGGGCACCGAGACTTTCAATGGCTTATCTTATCACACGGGGAGATGGCCGCACGGAGGTGTAGACTTCTCAGGCTTGCGTGTGGGAGTAATTGGCACGGGTTCTTCGGCAATACAGTCCATTCCAGAGATAGCCAAAAAAGCTAATCAGCTGACAGTTTTTCAGCGGACGGCCAATTATACTATCCCGGCCAGAAATTCTGAGCTATCGGAAGAATATGTTGNTTCAATTAAAGCNGATTACCCAGGCTTGCGAGAGAGGGCAAGAAATAAGCCCGCAGGCTACGATATTCCTCTAAATCCACAATCCGTATTGGAAGTAGACATAAAGGATGCAAATAACGAATTTCAACGTCGCTGGGAACTTGGGGGAACTCAGTTCTTAGGAGCTTACGGTGATCTCCTTTTTAACGAAGAGTCCAATAAAGTTGCTGCTGAATTTGTAAAAAATAAAATAAGGGAAATAGTCTCGGACCCGGAGACCGCGGAACTACTGTGCCCCACAAATATTATTGGTTGCAAGCGCCTCTGCGTCGATACTGATTATTATGCAACCTATAACCGAAGCAATGTGCAGCTGATTGATGTTTCTTCTAAACCTATTGAGAGAATTACTCCCCAGGGAATTTTGCATGATGGTACAGAATATGAATTTGATGCGATAGTTTTTGCAACGGGCTTTGATGCAATGACTGGCGCACTTGCGAATATAAAAATTATTGGCAAAGATCATAGCCTTCTGACTGAAAAATGGCGAGATGGACCGCAAACGTATCTTGGTCTCGCTTCTAATGGGTTCCCTAATATGTTCATGATTACAGGGCCTGGAAGTCCTTCAGTGCTAACAAATATGCTNCCGTCAATAGAACAGCATGTCAATTTTATCGCAGGNTGTATTTCTCACGTGNTAGACAATGGTTTATCTGCAATTGAACCTGATAGGAAAGCGGAAGAGGATTGGGGACTTCACGTTAATGAGGTAGCGGATCTCTCGCTTCGCTCTACTTGTGCTTCCTGGTATGTTGGAGCAAATGTACCAGGAAAACCAAGGGTTTTTTCCCCTTATATTGGAGGGTTTCCTAAATATGTTGAGCGATGCGAGCAAGTTGTAGGTAATAACTATGAAGGCTTCACTTTAGTTTGATNNTCAGATGCCATTGAACATTCTTATTTGTGGCTTCGGTGTTTTTGGCCAGAAGCATGCAGCGGCTTGGAAGTCGGCTGCTGAAGGTTGTAAGCTCCTTGTAGCGGACACTTGTCCNAAAATGCAAAAGGCGGCTCTTGAGGCTGGTTGCAGTNCANAGGATGTAAGTGGTGGTATNGCCGATCTTATATCGCGNGCAGACATAGTCGATATCGTAACAACATCCGAGTCACATTTTGAGTTGGCAATGGCATCATTGTCTGCCGGCAAGCCAACATTGATAGAGAAACCGGCGGTNAAGGTTTTAGAAGAAGCCAAATTATTAGAGGCTAAGTCCAAAGAAATGGGATTGCCGGTTCAGGTGCAGTTTGTATTGAGAGCCCACCCCCTTGTTAAAATGGCGCAAGAAGTTATAGCAGAGGGCACTATTGGCCGTCTGGTGGCGATGGATGGCATATTCACCGGATGGAAAAGAATGCGCCCAGACGCCTCCATCCTAGAAAATGATGGTGTTCATATGCTTGATCTAATGCGGTTTTTTGCGAAAGCACCCCCGGATAATTTCGATGTGGTAGCTGATAATTTACTCAATGGACCAGTACCAGAAACAGTACACCTTACGCTTAATTTTCCAGGGAGTATAAAGGGCTGGTTAAGGTTAGGAGTCGCNTTTGGAGGCAAACAAAAGGACGCNTATACCGCTGGTTCACTCACTACCAAGAAACTGCAACTCATTGGCGAGAGCGGGACAATTGATTTGGATTTCAATGACGATGCCATGGAAATTGCCGAGATCACCTTCCATGCGTCAGCTGGCGGGTTTTCTCCAGAGATAAGGAGCCTGCGGTCAANGCGTCATCCGAATATTACGCCTGTTTACCTTTTGACAGAATGCTTCAAGCAATTTTTGCTGGCGTTANACCAAAATAAAAATGTTATATGTGATTTAAACCAGGGTGCCACGGAAATTACGCAAATTTTGGAAGAGGCAAGAGGAAGATTAGTATAAAAAAGAATTCCACTCGATAAACCTCTTTAAAGATTTAGGACATAAATTACAGCNTTGTTTGAAGGGAGATATTCATGAAGTTCGGCGTTACAATGTTTACAACGGATTATTCGATATCGCCTAGCGAACTAGCAGTGGCAGCTGAAGAAAGAAATTTTGAATCACTGTGGCTGCCTGAACATTCCCACATACCGCTACCAAGAACATCCCCCTGGCCTGGCGGCGGGGAATTACCAAAAATGTACTATGACGTCATGGATCCTTTCATTGCTTTAGCTTCTGCGGCGTCTGTAACTAAAAAGATAAAACTGGCAACCGGAATATGTCTAGTCGTTCAAAGGGATCCTATACAAGTTGCAAAAGAAGTTGCCACTTTAGATCAAATCTCAAAAGGGCGATTTCTCCTNGGTGTNGGGGGTGGTTGGAATGCGGAAGAGATGGCCAACCATGGAACAATTGATTTTAAAAACAGGTTCAAGTTAATGGATGAACGCCTGCAGGCAATGCGNACAATATGGATGGAGGCTAAGCCCGAATTCANTGGTGAATATGTCAAATTTGGCCCAATGATGACATGGCCAAAGCCGGTTCAAAAACCATATCCACCAATCATAGTAGGCGGAGGGTTTCCGCATGGGGCAAAGCGTGCGATCTCCTATGGAGATGGTTGGATGCCAATAGGTGGCCGAATGGATGTTGCTGAATTAGTGCCTAGATTTAGGCAAATGGCGGCAGAAGCGGGCAGGGAGCCAGATGAACTCCCGATTACTTCCTTTGGCTTGCAGCCAGAAGAAGACAAGATAAAACGGACAATCGATGCCGGCATAGANAGGATAATTTTTGCGCTACCCCCGGAATNACCNGATAAAGTGCTTCCAATCTTAGACAGTTTTGCTGAGATCGCGACTAAATATAACACCTGAAAATGGTTTTAAATTCTTGCTTCAAAATAAAACGCGATAAAAGATACTCAATTTGAAACCGTGAGACTGTTCTGAAAAACTTTTTCTTAGCGTGGCTCCCTGGAGAAAATGTTACTAAGGCGGACCTATTATAGATGTGATTGTAAAATTTAGTTCGCTAATTCAGGATAATTAGGCTTTCCAATAAGGGGAGGGACAGATGGACTGCGATTACATAGTAGTCGGTGCGGGTTCTTCGGGCTGTGTTTTAGCGAATAG